>NZ_MQTZ01000062.1 GCF_001939115.1 Leptolyngbya sp. 'hensonii'
GGGAGAGGGGGCAGGGGGGTGAGGGCAATCAGGAGTTTATCGGTGTTATTTAATTCTCATTCCTCAGCGGCGTCGAAGGGCGCAAAACTATCTGCTTATTATGAGAGCAACTGATCGCCGTGCTTGAGCAGTTCTTTCAAGAACCAACGGTGTTTCTGATGCATTTGCACCAATCGGGTATATAGGTCAGCCGTTCCAATATCCCCAGCATTTGCAGCCAGATCCGCATCCTGATGCATTTCAGCAATGATGAGTTCGTGGGTGACGATGGCTTCTTCAATCATCCCGCGCACAGAGAGCTTGCCAGACGAAGGTTTTACGGTTGCTGTGGGTAAATATTGGGCCGGATCAGCAACAGGAACCCCATCAATCATCAAGCTTCGCTCAGCCAGTTCATCTAGGGTGGCGAATACTTCCGCACCTTGCTCTTCGAACAATAAGTGCAAATCTCGGAATAGAGGGCCAAAGGTCAGCCAGTGATATTTTTTGTAGTTAAGGTAAGCAACCAGGGCATTCGCCTGTTGCCGATTAAGGGTCGCGACCAGGGTTGTCTGATCATTTTGAAGGGTGGCAGCAGTCATAAAAACCTCTCTCTGAATCCGACTTTTAAATCATACTCATAATGAGTCCGACTTGCAATAGAAGCTTTATACTCATGCCCACTTCAGGCCAGGGTGCGGCGTAGGAGCGGTTGAATACTGAGCAAGGCAACCAGATCAAAGCCTGCCAGCACCAGTAAGGCCGCGCCAAAAGTCACGGTTCCCCAGGGGGCTTGCAGAATCACACTGCTCATACTCCAATTTGGATGCAAATAAAGGTAGCGAATTAGCTCGATCGCATAACTGAGAGGATTCAGGGATGCGACAAGCTGCAGCCACCCCGGCATGAAGGAAAGGGGGGCCAGAGCAGTGCTGGCGAACAACAAGGGCAAATTCGTTACAAAAATGACAGCGATCAGCTCAATGTGCCCCGGCAGGGCAAAAGCTAATCCTAGACTCAAGGCGGTTACTCCAACGACCAGGAGAAACACCACCAGGGCCATCAGACCCAATCCGATCGTCCCTGGTAGGCCAGCCCCCAAAAAAGCTGCTGCCACCACAATCGCTGCGGCCTGTAACAAGCTGAGGGTCGTAATGAAAATGGCTGATGCCGTGACGATCGAGAAGCGGGAGGCCAAGGGAGCCACCAGCAGGCGGTTCAGGAAGCCAAACTCCCGATCGAACATCACGGGCAGGCCCGCATTCAACGCCCCCCCAAAAGCAGTAAACACAATAATGCCAGCAGTCAAAAACTGGCCGTAGCTGAGGTTATTGCCAAATAACCCCTGGGGAACATTTTGGAACAGAGCCCCAAACAGAACAAGCCACATCAGGGGCTGAACAATCCCAGCAATCAGGGTCGAAGGGCGACGCTGCAATTGAATAAATAGGCGACGAGTCAGGGCTCCCGTTTCCTGGGCAAAATTCTGCAGTGGAGCAGAAGTTAGGCCAAGACCAGCCTCTGAAGTCGATCTTGGGCTCAAGGGTCCATTGTCCGCTGGAGATGTCAATCGGGAAGGTGTAACAGTCTGACTCATAGAACCTCAGCCACTCAACTAAAACCTTGAAAATCAAGCCATGGATCGGTACATCCTGCTTTTTGCCAGGGAGATCGCCCTTCAACGCATATTTTGCTTACGTTCTGCTTTGGGATCACGATTACTCGCAGCCGCCAATTCCGCATCCAGGAGGGTGCGCCCGGTCGCTGCCAGATAAACGTCATCCAGGCTTGGGCGGGCTTGGGCAATCCCAAAGGTTGGCAGATCAGCCTCGCGGAGAGCCTGCTGCACGGTGGACAAAGCATCGGGAGAACTGACGACCAGATTCAGGGAATTTCCCTGAGCACTGTTGATAATCACATCCTGTACCCCTGACAAGGACGCTAACAACAGTCTGGCCTGCTCAGCTTCCTCCAGAGGAGAGAATTCCCGTAGCCGCAGGGTGATGCGATCGCCCCCAACCCGGTCCTTCAATTCAGACGGTGTCCCAGCCGCAATGACCGTACCTTGATCGATAATGGCCACCCGATCGGCCAGCATATCGATTTCTTCCAGATAATGGCTGGTCAATAGCACAGTGGTCCCGCTGGCTTGGAGCTGGCGCAGAAACTCCCACATGATGAACCGACTTTCGATGTCCAGTCCAACGGTAGGCTCATCCAAAACCAGCACATCCGGTTGGTGTAACAGGCCAGCAGCAAGGTCGAGCCGCTTCCGCAAGCCTCCCGAGTAAGTCCCTGTTTTTTTGTCAGCCCAATCCTCCAGGCCCAGTAATTCAATCATGACCTGAATCCTCTGACGAGCAAAGGTTGAAGGCAGGTGATATAGAGCGGCCTGGAGTTGCAAGAGCTCGCGCCCTGTCAAAACCTTGTCCAGGGCAACTTCCTGGGCCACATAGCCCAGATGGCGACGGGCCGCCCGAGGATCTTCCAGCACGGAAACGCCGGTAACTTCAAGGCGGCCACTATCAGGCGTAGTCAGGGTACAGAGACAACGCAGGGTCGTGGTCTTCCCCGCTCCATTCGGACCCAGAATCCCATAGATTTCTCCAGGTTCCACCTGAATGGAGATGTCCCGAATGGCATCCACTGTACCGTAGCGCTTTTTAAGCTGCTGAATCAAAACCGCCGGAGCCATACACCTATCTTGATAAAACTAAATCGTCAAGTCTCCCTAATTTTAACGGATGTACTCCTGCATGATGGGAATTGCCCCCACCAGGGTCTGAAGATTCTCAGCGATCGCTGCGGTCAGCCCATGCATCACCGGCAAGCTATCCAGCACCATGCCCCCACAGAGCAGCATCAGATAAAAAATGGAGTATTTGAACAGCGATCGGGCCAGTTGCAGATCGGTCGGCTGATGCAGTAAGGACCAGGCTTTCTGAACAAAAATCCACCCCAGAACGAGGGCAAATCCCAGATAAATTGGCCCAACCACCTGCAGGGGATAGACCAGCAAGAGGGTGACTGGGATCAAAAGCAGGGTATAAATCCAGATCTGCCGCACTGTTTCGACCTCACCTACTACCACTGGCAGCATGGGAACGCCCACCTTGGCATAGTCCTGGCGAATCATCATGGCCAAGGCCCAGAAGTGAGGGGGCGTCCAGACAAAGACGATCGCAAACAGAACCCAGGCTGCCCAGCTCAAATCACCCGTCACAGCAGCCCAACCGACCAGCGGTGGAATGGCTCCAGCTGCCCCACCAATGACAATATTTTGGGTGCTGTGCCGTTTGAGCCAGTGGGTGTAAACCGCTACATACACCACAATGCCTGTCATGGCCAGACAGGCGCTCAAGAGGTTCGCATAGAGGGTCAGTAAACCGAAAGACAGGATAGCAAGGGTCAGGGCAAACAGCAGGCCATCCCGAGGGTGAATTCGTCCGGATGGGAGTGGGCGGTGGCGGGTCCGTTCCATCAAGTAATCAATGTCTCGATCGTAAAGACAGTTAATCGCATTGGCAGAGGCTGCGGCCAGCGTCCCCCCCAACAAAGTCACAAGCAGTAGTTCGGGTTTAACCCGTCCCTCCGCAGCAATCCACATCCCAGCAGCAGTGGTAATCAGAAGGAGCACAATGATTCGGGGTTTGGTCAATTGATAGTAACTCCGGATCACCTGCCAGATATTCTGATGGTGCCGAATTGTTGGACTCCATATCGTTTCTTGCATGAATCAACCTCTCAAAAGCCTGCGAAGGGCATTTAATCTTGAATTTTTCAAAGGCACCTTTGGATGTGCCTTCACCATAGCTTTGTTTACCTGGGGAGGCAGGGATAGGTTAGGCTCTATCCCTTGGGTTTAGAATTGCCTCTAAATCCCCTGCGTCTGATGAGACGGCAGCTCTGATCCTGTTTCGGATTTCATCACCAGTTGTGCCAAAGTGCGATCGCGGCGGGCCAACACCGTAAATCCAATCAGGGTTCCTAGCAAAGCAGCACCAACCGTTTGGTGAGCGATCGTCAATGGCTCTACCTGAAGATGCAGATAGAAAGTTGCTACTCCCAGGAGAATTTGGAGTAGGAGTAACCCACCCGCTAAATTGGCCAACCCCCGTAACCTGGGGTGCAAAGCAGGGGTACGCCAGGCCAGGAAGATGACCGCAAGGCTTGCAAGACTGGCGGGCACGACACCGATAAGGTGGCTGTTCATGACCGTACAGAGTTGGGCATAGCCAAAGCACTGGTGTAAGGCCCAGCGAGATCCGACGAGGGCTCCCAGCAGGCTCTGGAGATAAATCAGTACAGTTGCGGTCAAACTGACCCAGAAAGTGAGGGGGCTGACCGTGCCGTTACCCCGGTGGGGCAGCAACAGGGTCCCCGTCACCAGCAGGGTTGTAAAAAACAGCAGTGCCATACCCAGATGAGCCGTCACAATGTCAAAGCGGAGTAACTCCGTGACCGTGAGCCCGCCCAGAAGTCCCTGACACAAAATCAGGCCCAGTGCCAGAACACTGGTGGGAAGCACCCAACGGGGAAGATGTTGCCGATACCAGAAGGACTGGCCGACTAGGGCCATGGCCGAGAGCCCTAGAAAGGCAGCATCCAGACGATGGAACCATTCCAGAAATACCTGAACATTCATTTGCTGGGCCGGGATCAGGACGCCATAGCAGAGGGGCCAGTCCGGACAGGCCAGTCCAGCATTCATCACTCGCGTTGCACTGCCGATCGACATGAGCAGCAGGGTCGCAATTGCCATTTGCCAGACCAGACGGCGAATGGTGTCTTGAGGAGAGGATTGCTCACCAAGAGCTCGTCCATCCTTCTGCTGTAAGACAGGATTAGCCATCAAAATTACCTCAGTAAAAATGAGTGTTCATTAAGGATGAACGATCGACGATCGCTCAAAATCCAACTGTAAAAATGACTACAAGGGCTGTAAAGAATTAAAACTGTCATATTTGGATGCAGTTTGATATTAAGGTCCCCTGTATTTCTGGGTAGCTCAAACCTGGATCAAACTGAGCCCATGAAATAAACAAGGCAAAAACCCGGCTGAACTTGATTGGCCTTTAACTAGGAGCCAGCAAGGTTTTAGTCAGTCCTTAACCGGATTTTAGAAGTTTGACAATAGCCAGAAACGTTGATTGAATTGCTCAATCGAAGGTACAGATAGATTTTAATGACTCAATCTATTAGGACACGAAGCTTTAGGAATTTCTTTGGATTGCCAAGACTCTGCAATGTAAATAAGCTGTGACAACTCCAGGATAAAATTAGGCAATTTAAAGAATTTCTTTCTAGGTTGCTGGATTTTTCAGGAGAATAATCTGCTTAAGCTGGTTTGATGCGCTGGATCCTAAAAAATTATTTAAATATCTACTCCGAATACTTGCCTTCTTCGTGACCTGTTCTAACGTGGTAATGAACTGAGCTAAAAAACGAGCCGTGAACATTCCAAGTTCTATCTACACCATGCTGGCCGGTATTGCGCTTACCCTCATCAGCATCTGGCTTGGCCAAAATCATGGCCTTCTGCCGATCGCCGCTTCTGAGGAATCGCATCTGATTGACGGACTGTTCAATGCCATGATGACGATTTCAGTTGGCCTGTTCCTGATTGTTCAGGGCGTAATTATCTATGCGGCCATCCGATTTCGCCGTCGTCAGGGGGATGA
This sequence comes from Leptolyngbya sp. 'hensonii', assembly GCF_001939115.1. Lineage (GTDB taxonomy): Bacteria > Cyanobacteriota > Cyanobacteriia. Next base: position 5,661 of record NZ_MQTZ01000062.1, read on the forward strand.
AACAGACGGGGCTGCCTTTGAGGGAAATATCCCGCTGGAAATTCTCTGGACGGCCATTCCAGCAGTGATTGTCTTGGGGATCTCGGTCTACAGCTTTGATATCTACAATCAGATTGGTGGCTTGAATCCCATGGGCCATTCTGTTGCCCACGCTCAATCCAGCAAGCAAGGAACCCATTTCTCCGGTGCTGCGATCGCGGCGACTCTGGCGGATGCTACAGCAGGTGAGACGGTCACAACCAGTGCACCCCCGATCGGACAGGCTGTTGAGGCTGAGCCTGGTGCTAATCAGGTCTCCCCAGTTCAATCCACCAGTACTCCTAACCAGACCAGTACGGAAACTCAGAAGACTGCGTCAGAGTTTGTGGTAAATGTAACTGGCTTGCAGTATGCCTGGATCTTTACCTACCCGGATAGCAACGTGACCACGGGCGAATTGCACTTGCCCATAGGTCGAACGATCAAGCTCAATATTTCGGCTAATGATGTGATTCACGCTTTCTGGGTGCCGGAGTTTCGCCTGAAACAGGATGCTATTCCGGGGCAGACCACAGAGCTTCAGTTTACGCCTGACCGGATTGGTCAGTATCCTGTGATTTGTGCCGAACTGTGTGGGGCTTATCACGGGATTATGAAGACGATAGCGATCGTGGAAACCCCGCAGGAGTTTGAGGCTTGGATTGCCAGTCAGCAGATCGCCAGTCAACCTGAAGGGCTGCAGGGTGCGATCGCAGCCGCAACCCGGTCTAACTCACCCGCTGAGTTCCTGGCTCCCTTCACCCAGGCCATGGGGATTGATGCAGATACGTTAGAACAAATTCCGGCTTCGCTCAACCACCACCACCTTCATGCTGATTTATGACACAAGCTCAGATCCAACCCACTGCCGATCTGTCGCACTCTGCAGAGTCTGCTAAGCGGACTCCTTGGCGGGAGTATTTCGGCTTCAGCACCGATCACAAAGTCATCGGGATTCAATATCTGGTGACAACCTTCGTCTTTTACCTGGTTGGGGGCGTTCTGGCGACTGCCGTGCGCACTGAGCTGGCCACACCAGAGTCTGATTTTGTCAGCCCTGAAATCTATAACCAGTTGTTCACCGTCCATGCGACTGTGATGATCTTTTTATGGATTGTGCCTGCAACCACAGGTGGCTTTGGCAACTTTCTAGTGCCGTTGATGATTGGGGCCAGGGATATGGCCTTTCCCAGACTCAACGCGATCGCCTTCTGGATTATTCCGCCAGCGGGCATTCTTTTGTTGTCGAGTTTCTTCATCGGAGCACCTGAAGCTGGCTGGACCTCTTACCCACCACTCAGTGTCGTCGGGAATAAGGGGGGAGAAGCCATCTGGATTCTCAGTGTGCTGCTCTTGGGAACCTCTTCCATCCTGGCTGCCGTGAATTTTCTGGTCACCATCTGGAAAATGCGGATCCCCAGTATGGGGTTCAATCAAATGCCCCTGTTTTGCTGGGCCATGATTGCCACCTCTTTCCTGGCCTTAGTTGCCACTCCAGTTCTCGCTGGAGCCTTGATTCTGCTGGGCTTTGACCTAATCGTTGGGACTGCCTTTTTTAACCCGACTGGGGGTGGGAATCCAGTGGTCTACCAGCACCTGTTCTGGTTTTACTCCCACCCGGCGGTCTATATCATGATCCTGCCGGTTTTTGGCATGATTTCGGAAATTCTCCCTGTCCATGCCCGTAAGCCGATTTTTGGCTACCAGGCAATTGCATACTCCAGTCTGGCCATCAGCTTCCTGGGATTGATTGTGTGGGCCCACCACATGTTTACCAGTGGTACTCCCGGCTGGCTGCGGATGTTCTTCATGTTTGCCACCATGGTTATTGCCGTGCCGACGGGGATCAAGGTGTTTAGCTGGTTGGGCACCCTCTGGGGTGGAAAAATCCGACTAACTTCCGCCATGTTGTTCGCCATGGGTTTTATTTCCATGTTTGTGATTGGCGGGATCAGTGGCGTCATGGTGGCTGCAGTTCCCTTTGATATCCATGTGCATGATACTTACTTCATTGTGGCCCACATTCACTACGTTCTCTTTGGGGGCAGCGTGTTTGGCCTCTATGCAGCCTTTTATCACTGGTTTCCCAAGATGACGGGCCGGATGCTGAATGAAACCTGGGGGAAAGTTCATTTCGCCCTGAACCTGGTCGGGTTCAATATGGCCTTTCTGCCCATGCACAAACTGGGTCTGGAAGGGATGAACCGTCGGATTGCCTCCTACGACCCGAAATATGAGGCCCTGAACCTGGTCTGCACGATCGGCACCTATATTCTGGCCGTGTCCACGATTCCCTTTATGGTTAATGCTTGCTGGGCCTGGATTGCGGGTCCGAAAGCGAGTAATAATCCCTGGCAGGGGCTGACCCTGGAGTGGATGACCTCCTCCCCACCCCCGGTCGAAAATTTCGAGCAAGATCCGGTTCTGGCGACGGGTCCCTACGATTATGGGTTAGTGAAATCTTATGAATCCCTGGATGATATTGCGAATCAGATGGCGGCTCTACGGGAGGTTCGCCTGACTCGTAGCGGTCGCAAACGGGCAGTCGAACCACCTAATCCAGATGGCCCCCTGAGCATCATGCCCCCATCCAGTCCTGACGAGGGTTAGCAGGGCTGTTTCCAGGTTGATCAGACCGATCGCAGTTTTTAGTTCTTATTGCAGAGGCAGCGGAGATTCATGCAAAGCACGATCGATTCGTCCAAGACCGATCTTAACTATCACCATGACGCGGGGGCAGGCAGCCATGGGGTTCATCATGATTACCGCATCTATGGCGTCATGGTCTTCCTGCTGGCAGAAAGTATGATCTTTCTGGGATTGTTTTCGGCTTATCTGGTGTTCCGGGCTGTAGCCCCCGCCTGGCCCCCTGAGGGCACGCCAGAACTGGAGTTACTGCTCCCCGGAATTAATACCGTGATTCTGATTTCCAGCAGCTTTGTGATTCACAATGCCGATACTGCCATCAAGAAAAATGATGTGGCTGGCCTACGGCGATGGTTTGCCATCACGGCAGTCATGGGCGCAGTATTCCTGGCGGGTCAGTTGTATGAGTATTTCCATCTAGAGTTTGGTCTCACAGCCAATTTATTTGCCAGCACCTTCTATGTGCTAACAGGGTTCCACGGTTTGCACGTCTGTTTTGGGTTGGTGCTCATGCTGGGGGTGCTGTGGCGATCGTTGAAGGCAGGCCATTATTCCAGTGAGCATCACTTTGGAGTAGAAGCAGCAGAACTCTACTGGCACTTTGTTGATGTCGTCTGGATTTTCCTGTTTTTATTGCTGTACATTCTTTGAAGACTCAGTGGGGCAGGTATAAAAAAATACCTCTCCTGCCCCTGTGCTGGCTCTTTTTGAGTCCTCCTGTTGGGTGAAGCAGGCAACCCTGAGCTATGCCAGGTCCAGGGCTATCCGATCTGACGATAGATATAGAAAAGAGTCTGGAAGTGTGTTTCAGGCTCTTTTTTTGTGGGAGGTTGACTCAGATTGGCCTTAGCTCGATGATAAATAAACTATCTCTGGGTAGAAATTCGCAGGCGCTCTACAGTTTTCATAGTCTTAACAATGACCTCCAAGGAGTGTGTTTGTTTTTTAGACTAGAGTCTGCATCCCGATCGAGGAGGTGTTCAAGCTGCTCTTAACCAGGGATCTATTCCAATTAACCCTCAGGATTAGTTCTCAACCCTGTAAATGATTAAGATGCTTGCCCCAACGGGATCCGAAAAAAGTTGAGACCTGCCGACCATGGATGTTTCTAGGCTATTGAGTCAATATGCAACCGGACAATTCAACTTTGAAGGGGCGGTGCTGAAGCAAGTTAACCTCGTTCAGGTACAATTGCCTTTCGTGATTTTGGATGAGGCCATCCTCCAGAAAGCCGATCTCAGGCGGGCAAATCTGGCTGGAGCGAGTCTGAACCGGGCTGATCTCTCTCTTGCAGATTTGACGAATATTAATTTGATCGGTGCGGATCTGATTCGCGCTAAATTAGCCAGGGCCAATTTAACCAGGGCCTTGTTGAGTGGTGCAGATTTGAGAGGGGCGAATTTACGCAAGGCGGATTTGAGTCATGCCTCCCTCTCCAGTGCTGATCTCAGTGGCGCAGATTTTAGTGGTGCAATTTTAGACCATGCTAACTTTGAAGGGGCCAATCTCCGGGGGGCAAACTTTAGTAATACCGATCTGGACAGGGTTGACGTAAATCCCAAAGATTTAGAAGGGGCCATTTTATCCTTCACTCAGAATGCCCAATTCTTTGGGTTTAACCATGAGGACAATCAGACTAATTTCCTTTCAGCTTCCCCTTTCGATGAGAGCACTGGAATTGTTGAAGTGGTCACCCAGGGCCGGAGTGCTTTAGAGACTCAGGATGACCTTTCCAGTATCAGGAGGTCTGTAGCCCGGCAGCCGGAAGAGGGTGAGGTCCATGCTTTCCTAGAGGCAGGGGCGGATGAAGTTCCGATCGCACCCGTCGAGAAAATTCCTTTGGGTCGGCCTGAGCAGGCTCCAGCAACTGCTTTTGTCGTCTATGAAGATGAAACTGGGGGACAGGTCAACGGTCATCCCAGCTTAGCAAGACGTTATCCTGACCTGCCCCCCAATAGTGATCCGGAAATTCGCAACACCAAGGTTTTCCAATCCATTCAATCTGTTTTACAACGTCGGGTTCAATTTGCACTGCAGCAGACTCTGCTTAAGGCCTATAACTACCGTTGTGCCATCACGGGCTGTAATATTCGGCCTCTGCTGGAAGTGACGTTTATCTCGGAATCTGCCGATGCAGATTTTGATGACCCGTTGAATGGATTGATTTTGAGGGTGGATATCCGAAACCTGTTTTATTTACATCTGATAGCGATCGAGCCTGAGAATTTCAGAGTTTTGCTGGATCCGAGTCTGAAAAATTCAGAATATGGGCCGCTGGAAAACAGGAGTATATTTCTGCCTGCGGATAAGAGAAATCGCCCCAGTCGGATATTTTTAGCGGAACATTTGAGTCAATGTCAGTGGTATTCAGAGTCTTTACCCAGTCAAGTTAGAGGGTTAGAGCACTTGCAAAACTTTTGTGCCAGGATGATTTTTCACTCCCTAAAATTTGTCAGGCAGGGCGTCGATAAAGTGGCTGAAAAGCCGGTTCGATTTTCCACGGGCATGGGTGTTGGGATTTTGGTGCTGGCAGGGTTATTCTGGCTGGGTTCCCCCCAGGGAATTGGACGAATCTGGAGTGGCAGGCCAGCCACTGATATTACAGTGATCCAGAATACTAAGGCTGATCTGATTCATCTGGGCTATGGCCCCATCAGCTATCAAAATCAGGGCTTAATTCTTAATAATAAATCTTACCTTTCTTGGGAGATGGCTGAGCAGTTAGGATTAAATCTGCAGCAAGTTCCCGATATCCAGAAAGTCCGTTTTCAGGGTCAACTTTACCTAAAAACGGATAGCCTGAAAAAGGCGGGTATAACCTTTAAGTGGGAGCGAGAAAAACGAATGATATTCCTGAATTCTCGTTTTCAGCTTAAGGTGAGCAAAATTAATCTTGAGCTGAATGGAAGACCTTATGCTCAGCAGGGAATCCTAGTTGGTCAAAGTGGATACCTGCCTGTTCACCTATTAAAAAATCTGCAAATTGATCAGGAAAAAATTCCTGCTAATAGTTTGATTAAATTCAGGAATGAAACTTTCTTCAAAGCCACTGTTTTGAAACAATTTAATGTCTCCTTAGATTGGAATCTGGCCACTCGCATTATGGGTTTGAAAACCGTTGCCAACTCCAAATAACCTATTTAAGACTCTGCGGCGATCGAGTGCATCCCACTTTTGTAGCCCTCTCCCTAAATCCCTCTCCCAGAACGGGAGAGGGACTTTGAACCTGGCTCCCCTTCTCCCTCTTTGGGAGAAGGGGCTGGGGGATGAGGGCAACCTTGCAAAACTGGGATGCTCTCGCGGCGATCTTCAATGATTGGAGAGGGGGAAAGGTAACTGATGATTCAAATCATTGAATTCGATGGCAGATTGACCGGATCGAGTGGCAGAAAACTTTTGGAGGTTGTAGGTCAATCTCTGGGGTCCGGGATGACCCTGATCCTGATTGATTTGGAGTTGACTTCTTTTGCAGATAGTTCCGGACTGGCAGGCCTGGTCCGGAGCTATAAGTTAGCTCGCGAAGCAGGCGCTAAAATTGCCCTGTGTTCACCCCAGATTCAGGTTGCCTGTCTGCTGGAGTTAACCTTTATGAAAAAGACCTTTGATATCTTTGACGATCGCCAGGATTTTTACAACAACTGGGTCAAGCAATTGCCTAAAAATGCCCCGGTGCTTCCATTAAATGACTTTCAGGTATTACGACTCAAAGCCAATTAAACCCTATGGTGTATTGTTTCTCCCCATTGGTCAGAACCTCTGTGTTACTCTTGCCGCTGCTGTTGCTGCTGACCGGATTAATGACGGGATGTGCTATTCCCCGAGTCTCTGCGGAAGCAAGGCTGTTCCTGGACCTTTCCCTGGAATTTCTGGGGGAATACCGCATTCCCCAGATTACCTACGAGGGCACGAGGGTTGGGGGCCTGTCTGCCATTACCTACGATCGGCAACGCGATCGCTTCTATGCCCTGTCCGACGATCGCAGCACCCAGGCTCCCGCCCGTTTCTACACACTCAAGGCTGACCTGACCGACTTCACCCGTCCTCAGCCCCGGAAGTCGCCCCCTGTTTTTTCTCTGGACGTGGAGAGCGTCACCCTCCTCAAGCAGGAAAATGGGGAGGCTTTTGCCAGGGGCACGATCGACCCGGAAGGGATTGCCCTTTCCCCCCAGGCTACGGTCTTCGTCAGCAGCGAGGGGGTGGCTGCGGCTGGCGTTCCTCCCGCCATCCAGGAGTTCGATTTGGAAACAGGGACCTGGCGACAACGCTTACCCATCCCCAATCGCTACCTTCCCAGGCAGGATAAAGGGGAAACCAGCGGGGTGCAGGACAATCTGGGCTGGGAAGCCCTAACGATCAATCCGGGCAGCTATGGCTCCCGCCGCCTGGAGCCCTTTCGGGTGTTTGTAGCCACAGAATCTGCCCTGGCCCAGGATGGGGGTGGGTCCGATCTGACAACCCCAGCTCGCTGGCTGCATTACCTGGTTGGGGATGGCCCCCCGGTTTTGATTTCTGAGCATCTGTACCCGATCGAGCCCCCACCCCCTGGTGGAGAGATCAATGGCCTGACCGAAATTCTGGCCCTCGACCAAGGGGGGCATTTCCTCAGCCTGGAGCGCTCCTACGGGGCGGCGGTGGGTGCCAGTGCCCGCATCTATCAGGTGGCCACTGGGGGCGCGACCGATATTTCTGGGATGACCAGTTTGAAGGGGGGTGGGACTGGTATTCAGCCTATTCGCAAACAGTTGCTCCTAGATCTCAAGGATCTGGAGCGGCGGCTGGATAATCTGGAGGGATTCACGATCGGGCCTCGACTGGCCGATGGCTCCGATAGCCTGCTGGTGATCAGCGACGACAACTTTAGCCGGGCTCAGGTGAACCAGGTTTTGTTGTTCCGCTTACGGAAACGGCAAGGATAATCAGGCGTCATTGGGCATTACAATGATCCAATTCCTGTTTAGAAGCTGCGCTTAAGCAAAAACATCAATGACCTCCTCAACCAATCTCAGTGCCCTGGTCCGCTGGATGGCAGCAGATTTCAGTAATCAGGCCCAGGCTTTTGAAAACCCTCCTTTCTACGCCCACATTCGAGTCTGCATGCGCCCCCTGCCGCCAGACCTCCTTTCCGGAGCCAGCCTTTTTTTAGAACAGGCTTACGATTACATGCTGAATCAGCCCTATCGGTTGCGGGTTCTCAAGTTTCAAGTGCAGGATGACCAGATTCTGCTGGAGAACTATACCGTCCGGGATGAGCAGGAGTTTTATGGAGCAAGCCGCAACCCCCAGGCCTTGGCCAGCTTAACTGCCGATCGAATTGAAAAAATGTCGGGTTGCGACATGAACGTAACCTGGACTGGGAAGAGCTTCAAAGGGGTGGTTGTTCCTGGTAAGTCCTGTATTGTGGTTCGCCAGGGCAAAACGACCTACCTGGACAATGCCTTTGAAGTGGATGGAGATAAGCTGATCAGTATTGATGTCGGGCGTGACCCAGAAACCGATGAACAGGTCTGGGGGTCTATTGCAGGTCCCTTTGAATTTGTGCGTTGGAACAGTTTTGCGGATGAAGTTATGGTGTAAGACAGCGGACCCCTGGTGGGAGGAATGGGGGGTGGGATGGAATGACCTGATTCTCTTAGTGAGAATGCCATCTGAATTCCCATTGCCCAATTTCAGTAAGTCATGGGGTACACAAACCTGGTAGATTTACCCAGTAAAGGCAAGCAAGCTGGATCAAATTTATGAAAGTTCTCGTTATTGGCGGTGATGGTTACTGCGGTTGGGCAACAGCGCTGTACCTTTCGAATCGGGGTTATGAGGTTGGCATTCTGGATAGTTTGGTGCGGCGACATTGGGATATGGAGCTGTGCATCGAAACCCTGACACCGATCGCACCGATTCAACAAAGGTTGCAACGCTGGAATGACCTGACTGGCAAGTCCATTGACCTTTTTGTTGGTGACATCACCAATTACGAGTTTCTCAGTAAAGCCCTGCACCAGTTCGAGCCAGAAGCGATCGTGCACTTCGGCGAACAGCGTTCTGCTCCTTTTTCCATGATCGATCGGGGGCATGCGGTACTGACCCAGGTGAATAACGTGGTGGGTACCCTGAATCTCCTCTATGCGATGAAAGAGGATTTCCCCAATTGTCATCTGGTCAAGTTAGGGACAATGGGCGAGTATGGCACCCCTAACATTGACATTGAGGAAGGGTATATCACGATCGAGCACAATGGCCGCAAGGACACCCTGCCCTATCCGAAACAACCGGGTAGCATGTACCACCTGAGCAAGGTCCATGACAGCCACAACATTCACTTTGCCTGTCGCATCTGGGGTCTGCGGGCCACAGACCTGAACCAGGGGGTGGTCTATGGGGTGCTGACGGAAGAGACGGGCATGGATGAGCTGCTAATCAACCGGCTGGACTATGACGGTATTTTTGGAACGGCCCTGAACCGCTTCTGTATCCAGGCGGCGATCGGTCATCCCCTGACGGTTTATGGTAAAGGAGGCCAGACCCGTGGTTTCCTAGATATCCGAGACACTGTCCGCTGTATTGAGCTGGCCATCATGAATCCGGCTGAACCAGGAGAGTTCCGGGTATTTAACCAATTTACCGAGCAGTTCAGTGTCGGTGACCTGGCGTTGATGGTTCAGAAAGCAGGGACGACCCTGGGTCTGAAGGTGGATGTGAATCATCTGGCCAACCCCCGGGTGGAGAAGGAAGAACATTACTTTAATGCCAAGAACACCAACCTGCTGGATCTGGGCTTAGAACCCCACTTCCTGTCAGAAGCCCTGCTCGATTCCCTGCTCAACTTTGCAGTCAAGTACAAAGATCGCGTAGATCACAAAGAAATTCTGCCCAAAGTTACCTGGAAGTAGGCTTCATTTCCAAGCAGAGGCATTGTCTGCAATTCTCCTAGATCTGCAGTGCCTCTCAATCAGACGTTTGTCCGTACACCTGTTCTCTTGTGGCCATGCGAATTGCGCTCTTTACCGAAACCTTCCTGCCTAAGGTTGATGGCATTGTGACACGACTGCGTCACACCGTTGAGCACCTGCAACGGTTTGGCGATCAGGTGCTGGTGGTTTCGCCGGATGGGGGTCTGACCGAATATAAGGGAGCCCGTATCTACGGGGTGACCGGTTTTCCGCTGCCCCTCTATCCAGAACTGAAGCTAGCCCTCCCTCGTCCTGCGATCGGCGAGGCCCTAGAGCAGTTCCGCCCTGATATTATCCATGTGGTCAATCCAGCCGTTTTGGGATTGGCGGGTCTGTTCTATGGCAAGACCATGAACATTCCTCTGATTGCTTCTTACCACACCCACCTGCCCCAATACCTGCAACATTATGGTCTGGGGATGCTGGAAGGGTTGCTCTGGAATCTGCTGAAAACGGCTCATAATCAGGCAGAGTTAAACCTCTGTACCTCCACGGCAATGATGCAGGAGCTCTCCTCCCATGGGATTGAGCGGGTAGACCTGTGGCAGCGGGGTGTGGATACAGAAACCTTCCATCCCAGCCTGGCTTCTGCAGACATGCGGACCCATCTGAGCCAGGGCCATCCGGAAAGTCCATTGCTGCTGTATGTGGGTCGGTTGTCGGCGGAAAAGGAAATCGATCGAATCAAGCCAGTGATGGCAGCAATCCCAGGGGCGAGACTGGCCCTTGTAGGGGATGGCCCGTATCGCCAGGAGCTGGAAAAACATTTTGCTGATACCCCGACCCACTTTGTCGGTTACCTGACCGGCAAAGAATTGGGCTCTGCCTTTGCCTCAGCGGATGCCTTTGTTTTCCCCTCCCGCACAGAAACCCTGGGTCTGGTATTGCTGGAGGCCATGGCTGCTGGATGTCCGGTGGTCGCTGCTCGCTCGGGCGGTATCCCTGACATTGTGCAGGATGGGGTGAATGGCTATCTTTTTGATCCAGCGGATGACGAAGGAGCGATCGCGGCCACCCAACGTCTGCTCAGCCAGCAGGAGGAACGGGAAACCCTGCGTCAGAATGCCCGTCTTGAAGCGGAGCGCTGGGGTTGGGCAGCCGCTACCCGGCAACTTCGTAATTACTATGGAGCAGTTCTGGCTCGTCAATCCATGCCGTCTGCAGCTTAGGTGCTGGTGCTTGATTAAGGTTTTGTATCACTTAACTCTTGTTGGACTGAGGACAACCAGATACATTCTTAGGTACATTCATAGTGGTGTCTCTATCTCATGGCAGAGGTCAGCCCATGGGTAGCCTTTGGTCAAGTCAGCATCAGCAGAGCACAGGATCCGCGATGGGCCTGTCCCTGGCTATATCTTGAGAGATTACCGATCGGGTTCCTGCTCAACGCTTAGTCCCTGTCTAAACTCTTATGACTACCCCACCACCGCGTCTGCCTCACGAGGACCATGATGACTCTCCAGCGATCCCCGTTGATGCTGTGATTGATAATCCTGGAAGCCGTTCCACCGATACGTTGCGGAACGTAGCTGCTAATGGTCATCAAGCCCCAGATGAGGTAGTGGAAGCTATTCCCGTCAATATGGTGGTTGAAAAGGGAGCCGTTGCCGTCGATGCGGTCTTGTCCGATCCCCGCCAGCCGACTCCGCAGGTCGAAGAGAACCAGAACGGAGCAGCCAGCAGTGCACTGGTCACCACAAAGGGTAACTTCTCCTCTTTTCTGGCCCCCTTGAATCAGCAGACCTTCCGTCAGGTTGTGACGGATGTGGAAGAAAAGCTGAAGGTTGTGAATCAAACCCTGTCCATGCTGGATATGCAGGGCTTTGAAGTGATTCTGGAGGAGATGCTGAGCTCCATCACCTTCAAAACAGCGGAGCTACTCAATGCCGATCGGGCAACGATCTTTCTCCTGGATGAGGAGAAGAATGAACTGTACTCGATCGTGGCTCAGGGAGCTGGAGGAGCCCCTCTCGAAATTCGGTTTCCGGCAGATATGGGGATTGCTGGAGAAGTCGCCACATCCAAGCAGCGGGTCAACATTCCCTTCGACTTCTACAAAGATCCCCGTTCTGCTTTTGCTCAGCAAAAGGATAAAGAGACCGGATACCGCACCTACACGATGTTGGCCCTGCCACTGCTGAATGAGCAGGATGAGCTGGTAGCGGTGGTACAACTGATTAACAAGCTGAAGCCTAACTCTGGACCTGCGATTCCCCTGGCCGATCGAATTGATCTGAGTGGGTTCACGGTGGAAGATGAAGCGGTCTTCCGGGATTTTGCTCCCTCCATTCGCTTAATTCTGGAGTCTTCGCGCTCCTTTTATATCGCCACCCAGAAACAGCGGGCGGCCAGCGCCCTGATTGCAGCGACCCAGTCCCTCAGTAAAAGTAGCCTGAACCTGGATGATACCCTCCGGCGGGTGATGGATGAGGCCAAAAAGCTGATGAACGCCGATCGCAGTACCCTCTGGCTGATCGATCGGGATAAAAATGAAATCTGGACCAAACTCCCGATGAAGGATGGTTCTTTGAAAGAACTGCGATTGCCGATCGGGGTTGGGTTTGCCGGACAGGTGGCTGCCTCCGGTGAGGTGCTGCTGATTCCTTTTGACCTGTATAAGCATCCTGGTTCAGAGACGGCGCAAAAAACCGATCAGAATAGTGGGTACCGCACCTGCAGTTTGCTTTGTATGCCGGTGTACAACGCCGATGGGGATTTGATTGGGGTCACCCAACTGGTGAACAAGATTAAGCAGGGCGATCATCCGCCCTACGATCCGGCCCATTGGCCTGAGGCTCCAGAGTGCTGGAAGGCCAGCTTCAACCGAACTGACCAGGAATTCATGGAGACCTTCAACATTCAGGCCGGGGTGGCGCTTCAGAATGCCAAGTTGTTCGAACAGGTGAAGCAGCAAGAACAAATGCAGCGAGATATTCTCCGATCGCTGACGAATGGTGTGATTTCGACCGATCGTAATGGCATGATCATTGCGGCGAATGAGAGCGCTGGCTATCTGTTGGGGTTTGAGTCCCAGGATGCTCTGGAAGGGCGATCGATTCGGGATCTGGTCCAGTTGGAAAAGGGGGACTTTTCCAAGTGGCTATCTGCTGCCCTGGAAGCCAAGGATGATAAGAGTCGGCAGCAGTACTATCCAGATCAGACCCTGAAACCGCTCCAGCGAGAGGAGCAACATAGCGTCAACCTGTCGATCAATACGATCGCCGATGCCAAGGATTCCCAGCGGGTGTCCGGGGTATTGGTGGTCATGGATGACATCAGCGACGAGAAGCGACTGAAAAGCACCATGTATCGCTACATGACCCAGGAACTAGCCGAACAGTTGCTGGAGAACCCGGATGCAGCCCGCATGGGCGGGGATCGCAAGGAAGTTAGTGTGCTGTTCTCAGATATTCGCAGCTATACCACCATTACGGAAAGCATGGCTGCCGAAGAAGTGGTGGAAATGCTGAATAAGTATTTTGAGTCGATGGTGGATGCGGTGTTCCAGTACAAGGGCACCTTGGATAAGTACATCGGTGATGCCATCATGGCGGTTTTTGGGTCGCCCCTGCCCCTGGATGATCATGAGTGGATGGCGGTGCAAACCGCGATCGAGATGCGCCGTCGTCTGGCTGATTTTAATGCTGAACGGGCCAAACAAAACCAGAAAACCATCCGAATTGGCATTGGGATCAATTCAGACAGCGTCATTAGCGGCAATATTGGGTCTAGTAAGCGGATGGAATTTACCGCGATCGGGGATGGGGTCAACCTGGGATCACGCCTGGAGGGAGCCAGCAAGATTTACGGTACGGATATTGTAATCAGCGAGACGACCTATCGTCCCTGCGCCGATCGGGTCTGGGCCAGAGAACTTGATTACATCAAAGTGAAGGGGAAAAACCAGGCCGTCAAAATCTATGAACTGGTTGGTTTGAGGAGCGAACCTCTTCCAGAACAAAAACAGGAGGCGATCGCCCACTACCACGAGGGACGCAAGCATTATTTGAACCGGGATTTTGACCTGGCGATCGCTGAATTTGCCAAAGCCAGGAAAATGGATCCTGCGGATCTGGCGGCCTCCCTCCACATCACCCGCTGCAACCAGTGGATGACGAACCCTCCCCCAGATCATTGGGATGGATCCGATGAACTGACCCAGAAGTAGGTTGACCTTTCCACCCAAAATGCCCATGGTCAAGATAAGACCCAGCGAAGTGGAAAGAGTGACTGATTCCCCCCAGGGTAGGGGATGGCATCCGGAAGGCAGAATTCAGGGTTTCTGTGAGCTGCTTGATTCTCTCTTTCCACTGATGTCTGTGGGCTCCTGCCTCCTGATCTCAGTCTTCTAAATTCCCGCCTGGCATGGCTATCCCGGTTTAGACTAGCTGTTGTAGGGATCAACAAACAAGACTCTGCTATCCAGACAAAAAATCGATCCCAATCAATTTCATAAGAAAAAATTATTCACAACTCCCAGGATGTTTGTTACAAATTAGATATTAAGAAATGTTGCGGACACCAACTTCATGTTAGGCGGTTTGACTGGTTTGACTAATCCCCCCGGCACAGACTTTGGCGAACGCATGCTCAACAATGTGGCCGGACAGTGCATCCGACATTTGTTCACCCAGAGTGAATCGGTTGAGGTCCTGGTGCGTTGTTTTCCCTCCAGTAAACTCTTGCAGGGAAGTATTGACAACTTCAAGATGACTGGACGCGGTCTGGTCATCCGCAAAGATTTCTATGTGGCGGAAATGTCCTTCGAGACCGATGCGGTGTCGATCGACTTCAGCTCTGTCCTCAGCGGCAAAATTCGTCTCCGCCAACCCACTCAGGCAGTGGCCCAGGTCACCCTCTCCGAAGCAGGGATTAACCGGGCTTTCAAGGCTGAGCTGGTGAGCCAGCGGATGAAACAAATCACCATGCCTGCCCTGACAGATCTCTCTGGCGGCGATCCGGTTTCGTTTAGTGATGTGGCCTTGAAACTGCTGCCCCAGAACCGGGTGCACATCTTTGCGAAGGCTGACCTTCCCAATGGCAGGGTGCCCATCAGCCTGACAGCCACCCTGGCTGTAGAACGGCGGCGGCGCATCCTGTTTCAGTCAGCCCAGTTTGAACCTGAGTTGGTCCCAGAATCCTTACGAGGTGTCTCTGGGGTCTTGACAACTGCGTTCAGCCAGATTTTGAACGATATGGTGGATCTCGATCGCTTCGATCTGGATGGGGTTACTTTACGCCTCAACCGTTTGGAAACCCAGGGAGATCAGTTACTTTTCAGCGGTTATGCTCAAATTGAGCATTTTCCGGGTTCTGGTTGATTTGTGACGTTGTCATTGCTGGGGTAAAGGACAATAATTAAACGTCAGGGAATGTCTTGATAATGCTTCAACGGATACGAAGGTGAGCAAGTGAAGCATGATCTCAATCAGCAGAATTACGAGACTTGGCAGCGGGTCGCCCGGATCTATGCCGGAGAAGAGCTTGGTGAAGACGATCCCAACATGCGAAGATTTGTTCGCGACCAGTTTTGTCAAAGGTTATCTGGCATCAAAGTCCTTGAAATTGGTTGCGGGCCTGGAACGGATGCAGCGAGATTTGCTGAGCAAGGACTTGACGTTACTGCGACAGATTATGCTCAGGAGTTCATTGCAGTGGTCAAAGCGCGTTATCCAGGGCTGACTACTCATGTGATGGATATGACTGAGCCAGACTTACCGCTGCAGTCATTTGATGGCATTTATGGCTTTGGGTGTTTTATTCATCTCCCCCGATCGCTGGCCGACAATACCCTATTGAAACTTCGTAATTTACTCGTTCCAGGAGGGATTCTGTGTCTGCAACTCATGGCCTCAGCTAAAGGCATTCTCGACTACAGGATTGAGAACTGGGCAGGAGACCCCGATTGTTCCATGCTGTTCACTTGCTATGGGCGTGAAGACATGGTGGAGCGCCTGACCAGGGCAGGATACTGTGATGTGGACACGATCGAGATTCCACCTTGCATTTATGACAAGCTTCCTCGGCTTGTGGAAAGAGGAATTCAGACATACCTGTGTTTAGCGCGAAACCCCCTACTGCTGCCTGTAACCCACCCCGGCCACCCCTCCCAAGAGGGGATCTGACGAAATGACAATCACCAATGACAAACCATCAAGAGAGCCTGTTCCAGCGATTTTTAACCCCTATCTTTCGGTTGCTCATCGATGGAGATGCCCTGGAGCGGGTCTATGAGAGCGTAGATTGGCCCAGTGCGGTCGATCGCCTGGTTCGGCCAAACTTTACTTACCCGACCTACTATGAGGGGCAGAATTTTCATGGGATTCAGGGTGGGTATCTCAATCCCAGGGCAGCGGTTTTCTATGATCCGATAACCCAATACGTGCTGCCTCCCAATGAACCGCTGGTGCGCCAGGGGCTGATTTCAGTAATTCAAGGCACGCCTCGACGGGTTCTTGATCTGGGATGTGGAACGGGAACCATGACCCTAATGCTGAAGCGGGCTTTCCCGGAAGCCGAGGTGATCGGTCTGGATCTGTCGCCTTATATGCTGACTGTGGCGGAGATGAAGGCGAAGCAGGCGAATCTGACGATTCAATTTATCCATGGCAACGCCGAACATAGTGGTTTTCCCAGTGGCTCCTGCGATCTGGTTACGGCAGCCCTGCTATTTCATGAGACCCCCACCCCGATCGCCCAGGCCATTCTGGCCGAAGCCTACCGTCTGCTGACAGTTGGGGGTGAGGTCGCCATTTTGGATGGCAATCAACAGACATTACGCCAGACAGAGTGGCTGAATCATGTGTTTGAGGAGCCTTATATCGAAGCCTATGCTAAAAGTAATGTCGATGCCTGGTTAAGGACTGCCGGTTTTGGGGCGGTTCAAACCCAGGATCACTGGTGGGTGCATCAGCTTTCCCACGGAGTGAAGGGGTTGTCTGTTCACCGCAAGCAGTCTGCCAGAGCCCGATCGACCTCTGGACGCTCCGATTCAGGATGGGAAGACCCGAATGGGATTCCGGCCCCGACCTTTGGCGTAGTATCCTGAAATCATGACTCTTAAGGCAGTTTTATTTGATTTCAATGGCGTCATCATTAAGGATGAAGCGATTCATCAGCGGTTGATTGAGCAACTGCTGCTGGAGGAAAACCTGCGATCGAAACCCAAGGAATACAAGCAACTCTGTTTAGGCCGGAGCGATCGAGCCTGTCTGACGGACATCCTGAATAAGCGGGGCCGATGTGTCACGGATTCCCTGGTTACGGAGTTGATTGCGCGTAAAACCCAACGATATCGGCGCGAACTGGAAGCGATGGGTTCCCTCCCCACCTATCCCGGCTTAGAGGATCTGATCTTCAACCTGAAAGCGGCTCAGATCAAGTTGGCTGTGGTGAGTGGCGCTTTGAGATCGGAGGTAGAACTGGTTCTACAACGGATGCAGTTGATCCACAACTTCTCCGTGATTATTGGTGGAGACGATATTACGGTCAGCAAACCAGAACCGGATGGCTACCTGCTAGCGATCGAGCGATTGAGAGAACAATTTCCGCATCTGGATTTGCAAGCTGGCGATTGTCTGGCGATCGAAGATACCCCTGCTGGCATCCAGGCTGCCAAACGAGCCGGGATTTCGGTGGTGGGGGTGGCGAATACCTATCCCTTCCACATGATGCAGCGGCAGTCGAACTGGGCTGTGGATTATCTCTCGGATCTGGAACTGGACCGGGTAAAGCAGGTCTATGCCCGCCCCCAGTAGAGTTTGCTAAAATAATTGGACCAGGGGAATTAGCTCAGTTGGTAGAGCGCTGCGATCGCACCGCAGAGGTCAGGGATTCGAGTTCCCTATTCTCCATAGTTTTGAACTAAGATGAAACTGTTGTACCAAGCCTGTAATTGCCTCCTGCCCTGAATTCCACTGAAAATTACAGAATATAACAACCGTTATAGACGATGAAATAAGTTGGAATAGGTTATATTTCTAGGCAAATTTTAGGCAAGTGGATATTACCGGGAAAATCGCTCAGGCTAACGGTCGGCTCAAGGCTGGCAACCTGGGGGTGCAAATTCAGCAAATTGGCGATCGCCTCTACCTGCGGGCAACCCTACCCCCAAAACCTGGTAACTCTAACCCTCGCCCTCACCAGCAGCGGATCAGCCTGGGGGTGAGGGCAAACCCGGCTGGTCTGAAGCAGGCCGAAGCTGAAGCCAGGAAAGTCGGTGCCTTGCTGGCCTGTCGTGAATTTGACTGGGCACCCTATTTGAATCTGGTTGAGGACTCGCCTCAGAACTGTGGAGAGTTGATTGAGGGGCTACGCCAGAATTACAGGGCCAGTGAAACAACCTGGCAGGGAGACTATCTTAAGATTTTCAAGCTCTTACCCCAGGAAAAACCTCTAACCCAGGAGCTGGTAGAACGGACTATCCAAAGCTTGACTCCCGATAACCCCAACAGCAGGACACGGGAGAGAGCCGCCATTGCCCTGGGGCGACTGTGCAGGTTTGCGGGGCTGGAGTATGACCCGGCTGCCCTGGCGGGCAAATATTCCCCGTCGCTGGTGGAGCCGCGTGATTTGCCCACTGATGAGGACATTGTTAAATCCTGGAAAAGCCTGGAAAATCTGAGTTGGGCATGGTTTTATGGCATGGTTGCCACCTATGGGCTACGGCCCCATGAATGCTTCCACATCAAAGAGTATGAATGGCCCATCATCAGGATTGACAAGCCAACCAAGACAGGGGAAAGAGCCATCTGGCCGTTTTACCCTGAATGGGTAGAACAATTCCACCTGCAGGAAGTGCTGATACCACCCATCAAATTGGACAGAAGCAATGAGGCGATCGGTAGGGCCTGCACTCATTACTTCTGGAAGAAACTTCCCTTTAACCTCTATTCACTTCGCCATCGATGGGCAGTGAGGACCCTGGAATTTGGCTTGGACATTTCACTCTCAGCCCAACAAATGGGTCATAGCGTAGCCACTCATAGCCGGATCTATCATCGGTGGATTGGGAAAGATGTCCATCAGAGGGCTTTTGAAGCATTGATCGCTAACCCCAACAGGCCAATTCCCCCAACGGCTCATCTTCTGTCGGGGGATTGAGAGAGCCACTCTTCTATCCGCTTGATGTGCCATCGATAAGTGGCACGGATCGCTGTGGGCCTACGGATATCTCGCCAGTGATAGCCCTGTTTCCAGTGTTCCAACATTGAATAGAGCCAATCTGACGACACAGCCAGGGTTTCTGCCGCTGCTGGAGTCGTGACCCAATCAGGAGAAGGGTTCCTAACTTTACGCCTGGGCATGATCATCCCCTCCGATCGCTAGAAATAACTGTCCTTCTCTCTCTTGCTTCAGCCGTCGTTTGGTTGCCATTGCGGCCAGGTCATAGCGGCAATGGCATGGAGCACACAATGCCCTGAGATTTTCGGGCCTGCAATCTTGGGGAATGTGGTTCAGGTGGGCAACGGTGAGAACAAATCGGCCAAACTTGGGAACCTGATGTAGCCCAAATTCCTCATTTTCCTCTGTCTCAAATAGGTCAGGAGACTTATCCCAAACCCGATCAATCAGCTCTCCATCTGACTCACCTGGTCTGCGACAATCCCGACCGCACTGCTGGCACTTCCAGCCAGCCGCTTCCTTGATCGCTAGGGCGATCGCTTCCCAGTTTTCCGGGTAGAGCCGTCTATCCATGGGCATTGTCACCACCTCCCTGCTTCAAAACCTGTACGTCATTTATGGCAAACACGCTATTTCTACCGGTCTGCTGATTTCGGACCTTCACCCGTTTCCGGTCTCGACTGAGGGAGATGATCAGGCTGTCTCCGGTCAATTCATGGAAGAGAGCATCTGGAAGCTGATTCAAAGGAATTTGTGGAAGCTCTTTGAGGGATGGCCGCAACTCCTTCCAGGGCAACTTGTCAGAGCCGCTCCTAATCCAGCTCCCACCCCCACAAATGGTCACCAGGTCACCGACACCAGGGGGGTGATTTTGGGATGGATCACCTTTTTTTTGACTCTGGGTAAGGGTTTGACCCAAAAGGTGATCCGCCTCCTGTGTCGGATCACCTTCTTTTTTGGGGGGTGGATCACCTTTTTTTTGACTCTGGGTAAGGGTTTGACCCAAAAGGTGATCCGTGATCTCTCTTATTCCAGAAAGTTTTTTTTCATTAGCACTCTCACCGGGAGAGTGCCAATTATTATTTTGTTTAAAAAAGTGCGGATCACCTGGATCACCTTTTTTAAAAACCTCTAAAACTCTCTCTGAGTCTTCTTTTAAAGGGTGATCCAAAAGGTGATCCGATGTATAGAGTGGATCACCTTTTTTAGGGACGAAGTATAGATAAGCCCGTTGATTCTTTGCAGTTTTAGTGACCTTTCGTTGAATCAAACCTTTGCTCCATAACTCACTCAGGAGTTTTCTGGCTTTCCCCCTGGAGATATTGAGGAACTCTGACACCTCGATCGCGGCATAGGCTGTCCCAATGCGATCGCCCTCCGATAGCCAGAGCTGAATTTTCTTCTCTTGGGTCAGATCCTGTTCCTGCTCTCCCCCTTCCTCACCCAAATAGGTAAAGCTGAGGTCTTCCTCATGGAACTTGAAGTTATAGCGACCTGGGGGGCGACCCAGACGCATCTTTTGCACCCTGAGAACTCTCTCCTCTGGAGAATTGCCAACTGCCATGGCCCACACCTCAGACACGCTGTTATGGATAGCCCTGGTCCCTCTGGCATTCCCGCTGGCGTTGGAGTGGTGAATGATGATGACGGTGGTTCCCGTCCGGTTGGCCAGGTTGGTGAGCTGTAGGACGGGCCTTGCATACTCGGTATCGTTCTCCGAGAAGATGGAATTACGGTTGATGGCGGTCAGGCTATCGATCACCAGCAGCTCTGGCTGATCTCGTTTGATTGTGGCCTCCAATGGAGCCATGGCTTCAATCTGCCAGTCTTCCAAGATTCCCAGGTTTGGGTGTTCACCGATGCCACGCACATCCAGCCGCTCTCCGAGGATGACGCCCGGTTCGTCTACCTGCACCATCAACACCCCCCCCTGCTGTACCTGGTAGCCCTGCCAGGGCTGACCAGTGAGGACGCTCTCTACAATTTGGTAGGTAAATAGGCTTTTCCCCACCCCGCCGTCGGCGTGCAGGAGCAGTACAGACCCCTTGGGAATCCAGCCATGGATCAGCCAGTTTACACCAGCGCTATACTTTTCCTTCAGCTCCTTCGGCGTCAGCGGCATGACGGGGGCCTGCTTGGCTAGGGCCTTGTTGTAGGCATCCATCAGTTGCCTGGGGGTGCGATGAAATTTTCGGGCCAGGGCCTGAATCTTCCATTCCCTCAACCCGGGGTCAGAGATGGCTTCCAGGGCTTCCACCTGTCGGACCACACTGTTGAACTCTACCTGGTCAAGGTCCAGCCCCAGCGTAGTGGCAGCGACCCGCTCTGCCTCTTGCTTCACCAGGTCAAAGCCAACCCCATAGGTTTTGGCGATCTGGCCCAGACGGAAGGAGGAAAAGAGGGGATTTTTGAGTACCTCGATCAGCTCTGCTTCCAGGCGGTTGTCTGCTTCCCGCTGCAGCCAGTCGAGTTTTTCATCTGCAATTTTGTCATTCATAGCATTTCCATGAAAAAAAAAAGAGCCGTGCGATCGTGCAGGGCTCCACATCTTGGAAGAAAACAGTCATATCAAGCTTTCCAGGCATTGCGCCGTTTGATGGAGGTTTGCAACGCCTTCAGACTGCTGAGAGTGGTCTGAAGGCGTTGCCCATCAGCACAGCCAGGATAGAGGCTATTCATCAAGGTGAGCAGGACCGTCGTGGTCACTAGGTTGGCTGAGAGGATGGCCGTGATCTGGTTCTGCAGGGCCTGGGAATTCTGCTCCAACCTTCTAATGTCCTGTTCAAGCTGTTTCAGTAGTTCGATTTCTGTTTCACTCATAGCCTTGATATAGTTAGTAAACTTGTTCCATCGGCATGTCTAAAAAGCCCGCCTGCTTTGGGTCAGCAGACGGGCTTTTTCATTTGGATTCCCCGACTGCAAACTCGCACAGCCAGAGACAGATCACCTTTTTGACTTCTGGTTCCCGGTGTTTGCGCTCCCGGAGTGGGTAGCGAGACAGGAAGTGCTCCAAATAGCTCTCTGTGCTGAGCATTAGCCCCAGAGCATCTGGGACAGAGAGATTGAATTCTGTGGCCCATTTGTCGTCAGCCCGATAGCCCAGGAAGGCTTTCAGAGAGCGCAGGTAGGACTTGATTTTGTACTCAGGGAGGTTCATGGTTGACCTCTATCGTATTCATTCCCATCCAGCAGAGAGAGCTGTTTCAAATCTGTGGTGGACACGCCACGAAACCAGGCTGTTCTGAGGGGAAATCCACTCCGGATATACGTAACCACGGCCTGGAAGCTTTCGCATTCAGGCCAGGTCGAGTACATCATTTTGGCTAGCTGTTGCACCTGTTCCTCGGTCAGCTCTGCCCCATTAACCAGGTAGCAAAGGGGTGCTTCTTTGCCCCTGGGGCGTATTGGCATGATGAATAGCAGGGGGACCAGGCCAGAAGGAAAGATTGTGGCAAAGGGATTGTCTTCACACAGATGTCCAAATGTGGTCATGCCGCCTCCTGGTCTTGAAATTGAGACAGCAGCTCAACCTCCAGGTCAATGAAACCCTTCTCCCACGCAAGGATAGAAAGATTCCTCAGGCGATTCTCTGCAACGGTCCTGGGAATAGGGGGTAACGTCACTTTTGCCCCCAGATGAAAGAACACGGCCTGGTCATCCTCGGTGAGATTGTCCAGACGATAAAACGACCCCTTTGGGGTCTGAAAAAGGTCTCCAATCTGCATGTCATATACCTCTCAAATGGTCTCCACAGGTTCTTCCCCTGTGGGTGAGAAACTGTTTAAGCAAAGGCGGGTGTAGTTCCCCAACTCCGACCCCGCCCCTGCTGTCCACCTCGTAAAACGGTAAGCGTTAGCAATTCAACCCTACCGTAAATCGTTTTACGAGTAAAATGATTTACGGTAAAATGAAAGATGACATACCCCATGAATCTCAACTCGTGAAACTCAGAGAAAAAGCTGGCTTAACTCAAGAGGCTCTCGCCCAAGCACTGGCAGTAACCGATCACACGGTTAGAAACTGGGAAAAGGGAAGAGCTGAACCGAGATTGACTATCAGGCAAGTGAAAACGCTGTGCCGGATTCTTCAATGCTCGTTAGAAGATTTGCCGGATGACTTTGGTCCTGTTGAGAGCTGACCAAATTAAAAACCAGGGTCCTGGCTGTCCACGTCAAAACCCTGGCTACTCACAATCAAGGAGCAACCTAATTATGACCGACGAACGCGGCAGCGGGCGATAGCTGCACAATAGAACCAGGGGAGTGACCCTATCACCCCCCCGGTCATGCCCACAGTTACCTTCACTAACCGGAGCACCCTCATTATGACCAAGATGAAAGCCTTTACCGTCGCGATCCATCGGGAAGAGGATCAGTATGTGGCTGAATGTCTCGAAGTCGGTACAGTAGACCAGGGCGAAACTATAGAACAGGCCCTGGAGAATCTGAAAGAAGCTACCCGGCTCTACTTGGAAGCAACGAGCCAGACAGACTTTACCCCTCGGTTTGTGACCAGCATTGAGGTGGAATGTGCCTAAGCTACCTCGGATTTCTGGTTCTGAAGCTGTGAAAGCACTGGGCCGGATGGGGTTCTATTTAGACCGTCAAACTGGGAGCCACGCTGTGCTAAAGAAGCCTCTGGTCAATGAATCAGAGGAGCCATGTGGGGAAGTTGTTTGTGTCGTTCCCTTGCATCGGGAGCTAAAAACCGGAACTCTAGCCGGAGTGCTCAAACAGGCCCAAGTCAACCCCGAGGAATTTATCTCGAATCTCTAAAGTTCAAACTCACAACCACACGGGAGTCATCACTGACTCCCTTTCTTGCTTTTGAGGAAAACCTGATGAACGATTTACTTTCGACGGCAGAAGTTGCCGATCGCCTGGGAGTGAAACCTGGAACAGTCCGCTCCTGGTTCCATCGCTATCCCGAACTCTTCCAGGAGGGAACCCATTACGTCAACGACAAAGGCAACAAGCTCTGGACCGGTGCAGGATTCAACCTGTTTCAGGTCCGTGCAACGCAAGATGTAACGCAGGGTGCAACGGGTAGCGTTGCGCCTTCCGTTGCAGACCCGATCGATCAGCAGCTCCAGCCGGTGGCAGATGCGATCGCCCTGGCCGCGATCGAACAGCGGTTGCCGGGACTGGTGCAGGGCAGTATCCATCGCATCCTGAACAATCCCACGGACCTGGACAGTCAGAAGCTGGCATCGATGCTGGATCGACTGGGCCAGAGCCTGGGCCTGTTGCAGATGAGTAAGGCCCTGGCCAATGGCCTGAGCATTGCAGTTGCAGCAAGTGTGAAACAACTGGAGGGCATCCCCGATGGAAGGCAATGATAAGGCCCTGCTGGTGGGAGTGCTGGGAGCCTTGCTGGTGGTCTGGCAGTGGACAGGAACCCAGGCATTGAAACGGGATAACGATCGGCTTCAAGCCCAACTGTTGCAAGTGCAGTTGCAGTTGCAGAGTTTTCGGGAAGGGGTGCTCTCAAAATGACACCCCTAACCGGAGCCAGAAGCCCACCAGTGACCAATGACCAATAACTAAATGACCAAAACCATATAAGGAGATTCATCCATGGGATTCATGACCGCTCTATTTGGCAAGAAAACCGCCGTTGCACCTGCAACCCACAGCCTGCCCGTTGCACCTGGGGGAGACCTGGACACTCTTCGGAGTGCGCCCCTGGTGCAACAACCCCGCTACTTCGACAAGCCCCAGGCCGATGCCCTCCAGCAACTGGCCAGCGATCGCACCGCTGGAGCAAGGCAGACCGTCAGGGCCTACAACCACCTCACCCGGATTGAGGAGGCGGATACCCGTGTTCATCGCGCCCATCGTCGTTATCAGGGAGCCGTTGCAGACAACAAACTCACCCGCGATCGCGCCGATGCCCGGTTGCAACGCAAGGGGCAACAGTTGCGACCGGAGTATGAACGACTGCATCAGGGAGTGCAACGGGCAACTCAAAACGCTGACACCCGCATTGCTGAATTGCGTCGTCTGATGGGGGCCTGATGACCAGAGCGATACACCTGACCGCCTATTTCCTGGTGGGGTGTATCGCCTCCACTATCCTGGCCTGGATGGGAGGCTTACACCCCGCTCTGACCCGGTTTGCCGTTGCCATTTACCTCCTGGTGGGGATGGGCTGGCTGGCATTCCTGCTCTTTGATGATGCCCTACTCAAACCCTTCCGGCTCACCCTGCTGGAATACCGGGCGGTGTTGATTGCAACGATGGTGGCAACGCTGATTGGAATTGCTACGGGGGTGATGACATGTTTGCAGAGTATCTGAAGCTGGGGGGCCTACTCTCCCTCACCCTTAGCTTCTGGCTCTTACCTGTCTGTTTCCCCCTGAAGCGATATGAGCAGGGGATATCACTGGCGATCGCCCTGGTGTCTGCCGTGGCCCTGGTCCATCATTCCCGTTGCACCCTGCAACAGGAAGACTACGATCGGCAGTTCCAGTTAATGGACCAGGAGT
The DNA here is from genome assembly GCF_001939115.1 of Leptolyngbya sp. 'hensonii'. GTDB lineage: Bacteria > Cyanobacteriota > Cyanobacteriia. The sequence continues at coordinate 30,879 of NZ_MQTZ01000062.1, forward strand.
TACAGCGATCGGAGCTGGCGTTGCAGACCTACCAGGCGGAACAGGCTTTGCAAGAGCGATACTTGCAACCGTCAACGCTGGAAGTACTTCCGCTTCCACTTCCCGGAAGTACTTCCACTTCCGGAAGCACTTCCACTTCCACTTCCGGAAGCACTTCCACTGAAGACAGCACGTTGCTGGCTGAAATCAGGAAGTTGCAGTCTCAGGGTATGAGTCCAACTGCGATCGTCAAATGTATTTGGGGCACTTCCTCAGGCCGATCGTTTCAAAGGGCAATGGCCCATTACAAACGGCTGACCAGGGAATGACTGCAACGCTGCAATGCCTTGCCACACAAACCCACGGATATACCTAAATAGTATCTGTGGGTTTCTCTGCTGAACTGGCGAGGACTATTGTGTTGAAGAGGACTATTGTGTTGAAATTGATCGTGCTTCAGAGATCGTCTTGCCCTTCACCCAGATGCGATCTCTGACTAGCACGGTTCTTATACTGGTTAGCTTGTAAACGACACATCAATGCCAGATTTTGACGAATTTGCATAGTTTCAGGGTGAGCAAGACCCAATATCTTTTCTGTGAGGTCAAGAGCCTGTTGATAGAGGGGTTCCGCCTCAGCATAGTGTCCCTGGGATTCGTAGAGTCCCGCCAGATTGTTGAGACTGGTGGCCACATCGGGATGCTCGGACCCCAACAGTCGCTGTCTCAGCTCCAATGCCTGCTGATAGAGGGGTTCCGCCTCCAGGTAGCGTCCCTGGGATTTGTAGAGTCCCGCCAGATTGTTGAGACTTAAGGCCACATCGGGATGCTCCTCCCCCGACAGTCGCCGATACATCTCCAATGCCTGCTGATAGAGGGGTTCCGCCTCCAGGTAGCGGCCCTGGGAGTAGTAGAGTTCCGCCAGATTGTTGAGACTTTGGGCCACATATGGATGCTCCTCTCCCAACAGTCGCCGATGCAGCTCCAATGCCTGCTTCAAGAGGGGTTCCGCCTCCAGGTAGCGGCCCTGGGAGGAGTAGAGATTCGCCAGACTGCTAAGACTGGTGGCCACATCGGGATGCTCCTCCCCCAACAGTCGCTGTCTCAGCTCCAATGCCTGCTTCAAGAGGGGTTCCGCCTCCAGGTAGCGTCCCTGGGAGTAGTAGAGTCCCGCCAGATTGTTGAGACTGGTGGCCACATCGGGATGCTCCTCCCCCAACAGTCGCCGATACAGTTTCAAGGCCTGCTGATAGAGGGGTTCCGCCGCAGCGTAGCGTCCCTGGGATTTGTAGAGTCCCGCCAGATTGTTGAGACTTRAGGCCACATCGGGATGCTCCTCCCCCAACAGTCGCTGTCTCAGCTCCAAGGCCTGCTTCAAGAGGGGTTCCGTCTCAGCGTAGCGTCCCTGGGATTTGTAGAGTCCCGCCAGATTGTTGAGACTTAAGGCCACATCGGGATGCTCCTCCCCCAACAGTCGCTGTCTCAGCTCCAAGGCCTGCTGATAGAGGGGTTCCGCCTCAGCGTAGCGTCCCTGGGAGTGGTAGAGATGCGCCAGATCGTTGAGACTTCTGGCCACATATGGATGCTCTGGTCCCAGCCGTGTGTTCACAATGGCCAGACATTGTGAACGCCAGGGCAGGGCCTGACTGTAGGCTCCCTGAGCCTCATAGAATCGCCCCAGGGCTGAATAGAGCCAGACTAAATCTGCATCCGGAATCGCATCTGATAGGTTCCTGACTACTTCAGCCAGATGGGGAATCCCAGGAGCCAGCGCCTCAATCTGCTTCTGCACCAGGGTCTCAGGCACCTGTTTTGCTACTTCGGTCAGGGTCTGACCCAAGCGCTGCTTCCAGGCGGCTGCCTCAGGCCGTTGAGCACTCTTCTCCTGGAAAAACTCGCGAATCAAGGGATGAAGCTGATAGGTCCCTGGAGCAAAGCGCTGCAACAAATGCAGGGGGCATAGGGTTCCATCTCGCACTGCTTCCAGGCTCTCTTCCTCCCAGTCTGGTAAACACTGCTCCACCAGGCTCCAGGGAATCGGAGCCGGAGCCAGCAGGCTGAGCAAACAGCCTAATTGCTGGCTCTGGTCATCCAGATCCTCCCAGCTCAGGTCAAAGGCTGCCGCTACCCCCAGTCTGGCAGTCATGTCTCCGTCTACTTGCTTCAGGGCTGGAGTTTGCAGCCGCTTCCCTTCTAATCGCTGCTGCATGGTCTGCAAGCTCAGGTCAGGCCGTTGGGTCAGGTATCGTCCCACCAGTTCCAGTCCCAGGGGCAGGTAGCCTAACCAGTGGCACAGGGCCTGAGCAGCTTCCCGCTCTGCCTCAATTCGCTCTGCTCCCACCAGCACTGTCAGCAGGTGCAGGGCTGCCTCCTGATCCAGCACATCTAAAGCCAATTGCCGGATGGATGCCCCCAACGTTAACCGGCTGGTCAGGAGCACCTGAAAGCGAGGACTGGCGGTTGGGAGATAGGGCCGCAAGGCTCCATAGTCTGTCACATCGTCATAAATCAGCAGGGCATCCCCATCGGGCCACAACCGCCAGACCAGGGCCACTTGGTCCTCTAACGCCTGGTCTTCTGGGATCTTCAGCATCAACTGATTGCGGGCAAACCGGACAATCTCAAATCCCACATCCGTTCCCCGCACCGAAAGCCAGCAGACCCCAGCCCGATAATTCTGTTGGTATTGCAGGGCATATTGCAGGGCTAGCTCTGTCTTTCCCACGCCCCCCATGCCTTTGATGGCTGCCGTCACCCCAACCCTGGATTCCCGTTGCAACAATTCATGCAACTGCTGCAACGGCTCTGCCCGACCCACAAACTCAACTGCACCCCCACGGGGCAGATTTTGCGGGATGCCCACGGGTTGGGCACTGGCTTGACGCCAGCGATCGTCCCCCCGATGAAACGCTCCCTGCACCTCCACTAGCGCTGGTAGCTGCTCCAGAATCGTCTCCACCAGAACGGCTCCACCCCCCAGGTCGATCGAGCGATCGCGGGTGAACTTCACCATGCCGCAGACCTTACCCGTCGTCACATTCAGCAGGGGTGCCCCACTCATCCCAGAACGTACCTGCCCCAGCTTGAACTTAATCAGCGGGGGGCGATCGCCCGTTAACCCTTCACAGGTAAACGTCGCAGGACAACCATGGGGAAACTCCACATCGGGATAGCCGAAGGTATAAAGTTCATGTCCCCTTTCAATCTCCGGGTCCAGGTAAACACAGCCCGGTTCTGTCTGGACATCGGGCACCCGTAAGAGCGCAATGTCTACCTCTAACAACAACTTCTCAACGATCGCCGTTGTCAATGCTTCCTGTTGCTGCCACCGCACCCTGATCGGCTGGTCCCCAGCATCCTTGACCACATGGGCACAGGTCAAAATCAGGTCAGGAGCCACAAAGAAGCCAGACCCCCAGCCTGTTCTACCGGGAATCGTCAGCTTGACTGTACAGTGTTGCAGTAAACTCTCCAGAGACACGACACCTATGCTCCCGGTGGCTGGGTCTTGGGTTTCTCATCCTTCGACCATTCCAGGGTGATTTCCAGGTTTGCCTTACTGGCTCCCTTCACGATCGCCGCTGTTAATTGCCCCGCTTCGATCGCCACCTCCAGGCCAAACTTGACCGTGGCCTTGTCAGGCTTCACTTTGTTCAGCGGACCTGCGATCGCCTGAACGATGCCCTCGATCGCATCTGTCACCGGCTTAAAGGGCTTGATATCGAACGCCACATCTTCCCGGCCCGTTTGAGTAACTTCCACCTGGATCACAGTGCCATTGGGCAATTCAACCGGAATTCGCGTCAGGCGTGAGTCTTCAGAATACATAGAATACCTGTACTGATACAGTCAGTTATCTTTGTGTTCTCAATCATACTTAGCCTGGATTAGTGGTCAGGGCGATCGTCCAAGTCTTTAAAGATTTACTCCCGGAGAATCATAAAAAGAACCATCCAGTTACGGAGCAGTTACGGAGCAGCAAGCCAGTTCCAGTTAATGGACCAGGAGTTGCAGCGATCGGAACTGGCGTTGCAGACCTACCAGGCGGAACAGGCTTTGCAAGAGCGATACTTGCAACCGTCAACGCTGGAAGTACTTCCACTGAAGACAGCGCGTTGCTGGCTGAAATCAGGAAGTTGCAATCTCAGGGTATGAGTCCAACTGCGATCGTCAAATGTATTTGGGGCACTTCCTCAGGCCGATCGTTTCAAAGAGCGATGGCCCATTACAAACGCCTGACTGGGGAATGATTGCAACGCAACTCTTTAATAGCGCCCTCGATCTCTCTCCAGGTCAAGGATGGTTTTCTCTAAAACCCACTCTATCGACCTTCCTGGATTTCGTTCTGAAGTTGACTGAAAGAGCCGTTTAGCGGTTTTTTCATCTCTGGTCAAGGTCAAGAGTCGCCTGTAGAGCTGAGATATCTCTTTACCTTCCCTGTAGGGGCGAGAATCGAAGTGAAAAACCTGAGGGGGTAGGGGAGCTGCTTTAGGGGGGCGTAGTGGGGGTGCAGGAGGGGCAACGATAGGACGCTTGACTGGTTGAATCAAACGTTGATGTTGATATCTCCTGTGTTTTTGCTGTTTCTGAATCTCGCAAATGATAACGATGACCAGATAACCGATTACGAGGATAGCTGCCAGTAGCATTAGGGCATTCTGAAAGAAGAGTTAGGGGCCTCCGGATGAACGGAGGCTCTTCTTTTGGCATTAATATACTTGACACACCGAAGAGATTATTCTTTGCGTAAATAGTAATTTTGGGGCTATAGGCCGAATGATTCGGCCTATAGCCCCAAAATTGGGATCTTAGGTGGAAAGTTTCAGTCTATTTATTGTTAGACGCGCGACTCGAAGTCGTTCGGGGGAGTTGGAGAACGCCCAAAACGTTCTCCCTGTCAGTGTTCAGGCAGATGTCCGCCTCGGAATGTTCAATCAGTAATGAGAGGGCAGTATCAGCAGACGAGGTTAAGTGTCCAACAAACCTGAAGCCAAAACCAGGTGCGAGGGCTAGGGCAAGGTTGCTACGGATAATGCAAATGAATCCTTGATGAGGCTTCGTTAATTAAGGTGCTCGAAATGGCTGATACGAGCATGTTGGGGCATAGGAGGGTCGGTAGCGTCTAAATATCGATCGAGAACACCTCGCCCCCGGAGTAGAGAGGAGTCCTAAGGCAACCACATCTCCACCCCGTGCGAAACGAGGAAACTCCGATAGAGTCCGAATCCTGCCTTCAGCATTCGGTAAGCCAAGGGCAACTGCGGTCGAATCCTCTAGCGGAAACAGGATGTCCTAAGAAGCGAACGCCGTCCGCCGAAAGGCAAGCGGAATCCATAACGCGACGGATAAGGCCAATGCCTAACCCGAAAGGGTGCAGACGTGGGACAGGTGCTCTCCAGAAGTGACGTTGAGAAGAGACCGAACGCTGAGGGAAGAGTTAGGTGCAGGCTAGTTTTGCAAACGTAACCCAGCGCACGACCGATTGGCAAAGCGTCAATTGGCGCAAAGCTCATCGGATGGTGAGGAATCTGAGACAGCGCATCTTCAAGGCGACCCGACAGTTGGAGTGGAAGCGAGTCAGAAACCTACAATGGTTACTGCTCAAGAGTTACTCAAACATGCTGATAGCAGTACGGCGGGTGACTCAAATCAACCCCGGCAAACGGACAGCGGGAATCGATAAGTTGCTAGTGAAAACTGGCCCTGCAAAGGCCATTCTCGTGGATGCGCTGAAGCAATGGATTCCCTGGAAACCGTTAGCTGCAAGACGAGTGTACATCCCCAAAAGTAATGGTAAGCACCGTCCTCTGGGCATACCCAGTATCATCGACCGTTGCCTACAAGCGATGGTGAAGGCAGCATTAGAGCCTTGCTGGGAAACTCAGTTTGAGCCCATCAGCTACGGGTTCCGTCCAGGTCGCAGTGCCCAAGACGCCATTGCTCGTATCTATGTCAGCGCCAACCCATCCGGACATAAGAAGTGGGTACTTGATGCCGATATTTCAGGATGCTTTGACCACATCGACCATGACTTCCTGTTACAACAAGTCGGGAACTTCCCGGCCCGAGGGTTAATTGCCCAATGGTTGAAAGCAGGATACGTGGAAAATGGAGTCTTGCATTCGACAGCGGCAGGCACCCCTCAAGGTGGGGTTATCTCACCCCTGTTGGCAAATATAGCGCTGCATGGAATGGAATCTGCTCTCGGCATCACTCGATATGCTGATGGCACGATTAAAAAGGATGTTAGCAAACGGATTGTGCGATACGCTGATGACTTTGTTGTCCTGTGTGACAGCCAAGCTGAGGCCGAACAAGCCCAAGTCAACCTTCAACAATTCCTGAGTTTAAGGGGGTTGAAACTATCTGAGGAAAAAACGCGGATAGTTCACCTATCAGAAGGATTCGACTTTCTGGGATTTAATATTCGCCACTATCCCAGTCGCACCGCTCGTACGGGATGGAAGCTCCTGATCAAGCCTGCCCAAAAGAGTGTGTCAACCTTTCGCGAGAAACTGCGGCAGACCTTTAAGCGGCTTCAGGGCAGCAACGCGATGAGTCTGATAAAAGTGCTCAACCCGATGATTCGCGGTTGGGCCAACTACTACAGAGGAGTTGCCAGCTCGAAAACTTTCAGCAAGCTGGGTTACTACATCTTCTGGAAACTCAGACGCTGGATTAGCAAAACCCATCCCAACAAGTCCTATGGCTGGCGTGACCATCGCTATTGGGGTGAGCACCCTGCTTATCCTGGTAGTCGATGGTGCTTTGTTGATAAGGACACAGGCATGGTATTTTACCGCATTGGCTCTACCCGCATTCAACGGCATGTGTTGATTCAAGGCGATGCTAGCCCTGATAATCCTGACCTTCGGGATTATTTTGAGCAACGCAATCAGCGTTCAAGGCAAATCGGTGATTATCCTAAAGCAGCGCAACAGGTCATCCAGTTGCAGCAAGCCCTGTGCCCCAATTGTGGACAATCTCTTTTCAACCAAGAGGAGGTTCATATCCATCACCAAGTGCCACGCCGTCAAGGGGGGACAAATCATGCTTCTAATTTAATGGCTGTCCATATGGTCTGCCATTTACAATTGCATCGGTAAGCGTAGAGATTGCTTGAGCCGTGTACAGTGAAAGTTGTAAGCACGGTTCTGAGGGGAGGGAGGGGGCTATATCTGAAACCCCTTCCTTTACCCGACCGCTTCAGTCCTCGGTTAGGGCAGTGCTTGGAAATCTCTAGTAGGGCACATGACATTTTATCCCGCAGCCTCGACTCCCATTTCGGGAAAGATGTGTATAATCTGCGTTTAGGCGTTCTGCTTACTAAATTTCAGTCGGAATCGAAATATTGGCAGAGCGGCTGTACTATATATAAGTGTATTTATTAGCCTAAGCTAAGACCTAGCGAGGCTTTGTTGAGGAGAGAATTATTGATGTCTAGCTTGAGTCAAACCAGCCAAAAAAAGCAACGTGCCCCTATGAATCGTACTCTCACGCTGGATGAGCAGGATAAAGCTAGATTAACTCTTCGTATCCTTAAAAAATTACCTTCGACCCCTTTCTCTGAACCACCCACAGGTACTATCCAAGGTAATTGCCTCGAAGTAGCTAAACTCCTACCAGAAGGGTTTGTGGATCTTCTGGTTCTCGACCCGCCCTATAACCTCAATAAAAGCTTTAATGGGCGTAAATTCTCAAGGCGTACAGTTGATGAGTACGCAATTTGGTTAGACGAGGTTGTTAGCACATTAAAACCTCTCTTAAAGAAAACAGCTTCTATTTATATTTGTGGCGATTGGCTGTCCTCTGCTTCAATATTCACAGTTGCATCATCACATTTTGTGGTACAAAACCGGATAACTTGGGAACGTGAAAAAGGTCGAGGAGCCAAATCTAACTGGAAGAACTCCAGTGAAGACATTTGGTTTTGCACTATGTCAGAAGATTACACTTTTAATGTTGATAATGTAAAGCTTCGGAGGAAGGTTATCGCACCTTATAGAAAGGATGACGGAACACCTAAAGATTGGGAATCTACAAAGGAGGGGAATTTCCGGGATACTCATCCTTCTAACATTTGGACTGACATCACTATTCCATTCTGGTCAATGCCAGAAAACACAGATCATCCTACTCAGAAAAGTGAAAAATTAATTGCAAAGCTTGTATTGGCAAGTACTAACTCTAACGACTTTGTTCTAGATCCATTTCTTGGAAGCGGCACTACTTCTGTAGTTGCAAAGAAGCTTGGTAGGAAATATTTAGGCATTGAGTTAGACGAAGAGTATAGTTTGCTTGCTGAAAAGAGACTAGAGATTGCAGAATTAGAACCTGAAATTCAAGGTTTCTCTGACGGGGTATTTTGGGAGCGTAATACGCTCGCTATTCAGCAAAAGGGGGTATTTAGTAATGCCAAGCCCAGTAGAGAACAATTACCTCTCCTCAATTTCTGATTTAATTCAGTTTCTTGATGACTACACACAGAGGAATACTTTCTTTTCAAAGGAAGCTGTAGCAATTGCTGTCAAGAACCACTTTGCTTTATTAAGAAGCAGATCGGTCTATCACAACGATTACTTAGCAATTCGTTTCTCAGAAGCAAGTGGCTCTTCCTTTTCAAATACTATATTGGGGCTTTCAACACTAAGGAACTATGATGAGCGCCCTTTTTTTGTTTGTGTTATTAGGTCTAGAAGCATTGAGCTGCTTCTTTCAAATTCCACCTTCTTGAAGAAAGTTAGCCATAGTTCTCAACAACTCCGTGTGGATAACATACGTGGTAGTTTTTTAGGACATGATATTTTACGCGAGTACGAGGGTATCCCAAATACTCCTCAAAACTTTGAGAACCTCTTTCTTATTCACAAGGAGTTTGGCTGGGAAGAAAATCTCGCTAGATTAGTTGAGGCTACGAACAATATTGTTCCGTCTGGTAGTCGGTACTCACCTATTCTACAGGAGCGAAATAATATTATAGCTTCTGCTGAAATTGCTCATACGCTTTCATCTAGTTCTGAATACTTATCGCTTGGTGAAACTTTAGCTCAAGTAGTAGAAGAAAATCGATCAACAATTTTAGACATAGGCAATATAGAAAACATTAATATAAGAGGAAATCGAATTGAACAAACAATTACAAATGCAGCAAATTTTCACGGGGTAGAAGATTTAAGTTATACCTTAAGCATTGGTTCAAGAGTATTGATTGACATAAAAACAAAAATTCTTACGCTTGCTTCTAGCCCTAAAGGATACAACATTGACAAAGTTTTAAGAAGTCTTGGCGCAGGGAATACCGTTTTTTGCTTCTTTTTTATAGGCTTGGATATTGATGCCCAAAACTTATCCACACGCTTAATTTCTATACTGGATCGTTCAATATTAAATGCTACTAAGTAGTCAGGAGGAATTAAATATAAAACGTTCCAGGGAGTAATTGCCCCTACTACTACGAGCTTGCATTCCCTCGATGATCGCATCGGCTAAATCAACTTCATGCTCAAACATCCGCCCAGCAATTTCATGGGTTTTGAGTTGATGCCACTGCTCCTCGATCCGATTCATCTCAGAACAGTAGGGTGGCAACCAGAAGAGGAACAATCCTTGGGCTTGCCACTTGAGCCATTGTTGCTGAGCCAGACGACTGGTATGGGCAGAGCCMTTATCTTGAACAACTACCGTTACTCGCCCCGTTTGCGCCAGGGTAACMGATGCCTTCTCG
>NZ_MQTZ01000063.1 GCF_001939115.1 Leptolyngbya sp. 'hensonii'
GGTTTCGACTTTCATTGGCTACCTCAGTAAGCATCGACAGCGGATTGTCAACTACGGCTATTATCAAGCCGAAGGCATCTCCATTGGTTCTGGTGCGATTGAATCGACGGTCAAACAAATCGGGCAGCGCATCAAGATATCGGGAGCACAGTGGGAAAAGGACAACGTACCACAGGTACTCAAGCAGCGCTGTGCTTACCTGAATGGTCAATTCTCAAAATGAGTCTTACAAAACTGGGATGCACTCTCTAAGATCACCGTAAAGAACCAGAACCCTGGGTTGATTGCCTGAAATTGATATCCAGCAATGCCGAGCAGACTCAAAATGAAATTGAATCCTGACTTGATCTTAAATTGGCCTCCCAAAAAGGAGAGTACCAAGGTAAAGAATATCGCCAGAAAATAGCCCGGATACAATCTGATTAATCTTTTTTTAAGCCAGCTAAGCCAGTCAAGGTGAGACAGGGAAACTGCAGCAGGTTTTAGCAGGGAATAACCAATATTGAAACCAGCAATAATAAAAAAAATATCTACTGCAGCAAATCCTAATTTTGCTGCAATTTTGTCTGTAAGAGTTTTAATCAGCGGAGTAGCATCAGGATAGTTTTGAAAAAAGTGAAAAACCAATATTGTCAGGATAGCAATTCCTTTAGCCTGATCAATCCACTGAAACCTGGGTTTTGAATTAGGGGAGAGTTGTTCACTCATCTGCTTTCTTGGGACAAATTCTATGAATACAAAGCACTATTTACTTAGCCTCTTAACTTTAGAATTAGCCAGATTTCCAGAGCTAATTCGTCAGCCCAACTAATAGGAAAGAGGCAAAGAGATGGGAATGTCACGGGAGCATGTCACTTTTGCAGTGATGCTTTCTAGCCCTCATCCCCCAGCCCCTTCTCCCAAAAAGGGCGAAGGGGAGCCGAATCATTTCAAAGTCCCTCTCCCAAATTGGGAGAGGGATTTAGGGTGAGGGCAAAGGTGACATGTACCCAATGTCACTCCCATAATAGTTGCCCAATTCAAAATTTTAGCACTCAGATAAAATTGGTCGCTTCCGGCTCAGAAAATCCGTAATCTATCATCATTTTTCAAATACCAAACTCTTCTCTGAGGGGCTCTACTGACTTCCTCATCCACCATGAAAATCTCAAGTTATTTTCATTGGACGCCATATTTTCTCCCGTTCCTATCACATAAATTGCACCGGGAAATGGCAGGGGTTTCAGAATCACCCCGCGCTGTTTTAACTTATCTTTTACTTGGCCATGATCGATCAGAAATTTATAATATCCATAACCCCGATTCAGCTCAAGTGCAGGCACATCAATCACCTGAAGATTGAGAATATTACAGGTCCCACAGGCTTTATAGAACTCCCGCTTCCAATAGGCTTGAGCGGCAGTTTCGAGATACTTAAACCCTGTTTTAATAAACCAGCCTGCTGCATCCTGATGCTGATTCACAAAAGCTGCAATTCTACAAGAGATCAAGTCATCAGAATCAACAACCATAGCGTGGGATGCGTCAATCCCCAAATTATGAATGTGATGTAAACCTGAAAGTATTTTTTTACCCTTGTCTACTCGTTTCTGCTGCCGAATTTCCTTTGCAGTCATTGATGATGATACATCTGGCTCAAAATCCACTTCTAAATAATGGAGATTAGGATGGAAAAAATCAGTTTCTGGTTTTTCTCGATGAATGACAATAGCACGAAACTGTTCAGAGGTTTGCCTACAAACTGAGCGCATTGTTCTATCCAACAACCTGCTCGTTGCCTCCCAGTCTTTAGACATTTTCTTCCCTTTCAAGGGAATAATAAATACTATCATTGGTAACATCCTCAAGTAGGAAAAATAACCGACATTAGCATCCGATAAGAGATGCACACCATTTCATACCAACTCTTAGCACTTTCCAAATATTCGTAATCTGAGTCAATTCATTTCTTCCAGAATGATCAGAAAGGAGGTGTAATTAACTTTTAGATAGGGTGAGGACAAGTCTCTTGCTGGGGGCAAAATACCCAGTCCAGAGATATTATGCCTTTTCCAGAATTGAACCGCTATCAGCACAGGGGAGCCAGAAGAATGAACTTCCATCGGTTGAGCAGACATGGTTTCGTGGCAGGGCTGGTGACCGTGACGATCGGCCTCTCCAGCCTGGTCCCCCTGCAGGCCCAGTCCCCCGATACCCTAAAGACTTTTTACCAGCAGACGATCGATACTTTTGACAAAAATCTAACCGCAGCCCGCCAGAGCAAGCAACGCTGGCAGGAAGTGGATGTGCTGAATGGGGCCGGAATCGCTTACCGCTATTTCGGCAACTACCAGAAGTCGGTTGAGGTGCTGCAACAGGGCCTGACGATCGCCCGTGAGATTAAAGACGCAGGTCGAGAAGATCTGATCCTACGGGAACTGGCCGCCACCTACAGCAAACTGGGGGATTACCTGGGCATCAAATTCTATGAGCAGCAACTGCAATCCCTCAAGTCGAGTGGGAATTCTGCCAGCCGGGGAGCTATTTTGCGGAACCTGGGGCTGGCCTATTTGCAGAGCGGCAACTTTCTCAAGGTCATCGAGGTATACGAACAGTATGTGCCGATCGTCCGGCAGGGTCAGAACCCCCTGGAGGAAGAGATTGCCCTCAGCATCCTGGGCGCAGCCTACCGCACCCTGGGGGAAAAGGGGAAGGCAGCAGCCATCCTGGAACAGCGGTTGGCCCTGGCCCGCCAGACGAAAAACAGTCAGACCGAATTCCAGATCCTGAGTGAACTGGCGGTGATTTACCAGTACAGCAACCAGAGCCAGAAAGCCCTAGCCCTCTATCAACAGATGTTGCAAACGGCCCGGCAGTCAGGGAATAGGACCCAGGAGTCCAATATCCTGTATCAACTAGCCCTGCTCTATACCAGTTTGAACAACCTGCCCCAGGCTCAGACGGCACTGGAACAAGAGCTGGCGATCGTCCGCCAGGGAAATGACCTGTTCACCCAGGGATTGGTGCTGGAAGGGCTGAGCCAGGTTCGGGCACTGGGGGGCAATCTGGAGGCTGCGATCGATCTACAGCAACAGGCGATCGCAGCCTATCGCAGCTTCAAGCAGGACAGCAAAGAGACCAACCCTTCGGCAGCCACAGCCCTGGGCCGATTAGGGCTCTTGCAATTTCGGGCCAGGCAATTCCCAGAGGCCGAGACCACCCTGCAGGCATCCCTCCGGGAATACCAGGCGTTTCTGGCCCAGGTTCTGGGCAATGCCAATCTGTTTGCCATCAGCCGGGATGATTTGAATCTCTCCCTGCGGGAACAACTCAGCGATATCTACCGCACCTTACAGCAGATTTATCTGGCCCAAAATCGGAGTGATACGGCTCTGGAAGCGGCAGAAGAGGGAAGGGCGAGAGCTTTTATCGAACTCCTAGCAGGTGGTAAAAGCTCCCCTGAGGCGATCAAACTTGCTACCATCCAACAGGTCGCCAAAGCCCAGCAAGCAACTCTGGTGGAATACACGGTTCTCTATGACAGCAGTCCCTTTGCTCAATTTCGATCGGGAAACCAACAACCCCAGGAAACCGGGCTGCTGATCTGGGTCGTGCGACCCGACGGCACCGTTACCTTCCGGCAGGTTAATCTGAAAAGGGGGGCGAAAGTTCCGACCCTGGCCGATCAGATCATCAGCACCAGAGGCAGCATTGGTGCGGGAAACCGGGGTTTCAGCTTCAATGAAGATCCGAACCTGGTGCGGGATGCGATCGCCAGCACGGGCAACACAACCCCCAATGCAGGATTGCGCCAGTTGTATGAGCTGCTGATCCAGCCGGTCGCCGATCAGCTCCCCCAGGACCCCAAGGCTCGGGTTATCTTCATTCCCCAGGACTCCCTCTTCCTGGTGCCCTTCCCAGCCCTGCAGGATGCTTCTGGCCGCTATCTGATCGAAAAACATACGATTCTAACAGCACCAGCGATCCAGGTGCTGCAGGCGACCCGCAAGCCTTCCAGCTCTGGGAACGTCCTGGTTGTGGGCAATCCCACCATGCCCACCGTCCGGTTCCAGATCGGCACACCACCCCAGCAACTGGCCAGCCTTCCCGGTGCTGAACGGGAAGCCCAAGCGATCGGTGCCCTATTCAACACCCAACCCCTCCTGGGAAAACAGGCCACGGAAACCACCGTGACAACCAGGATGCCCCAGGCCCGTATTATCCATCTCGCTACCCATGGCCTGCTGGATCGGTTCATTGGCTTCCAGAGTGCCCTGGCCTTTGCGCCCTCCGGTCAGGAGGATGGCTTACTCACCGCACGGGAGTTACTCAACCTGAAGCTGACGGCTGATCTGGTCGTTCTCAGTGCCTGCGATACAGGCCGGGGCCGGATCAGTGGCGATGGGGTGGTGGGCCTGTCCCGATCGCTCCTCTCCGCTGGGGCAGCCACCGTGATCGTCTCCCTCTGGAAAGTGCCGGACACGCCCACCGCTTTTTTGATGACGGAATTTTATCGGAACCTGAACCAGGGGTCTGATAAAGCCCAGTCCCTACGGCAGGCTATGCTAGCAACGTTGAAGCAATATCCCTCCCCTCAAGACTGGGCCGCCTTTACCCTAATCGGACAGGCGGAATAAAGATCAGGAGCCGTACAGGGTATGGTACAAGTCCGTATAAAAACTGCCCCAGGAGTATAGCCATGCTGTCCAGATCAATCGGTATTGCGGCGATCACCCTGTTGATGCTTGCATCCCCTGCTATTCCTCCCCTGACCGAACTGGGATGGCTGTCCCTGGTGCAAGCTCAGCCCCCCACTCCCTCTCTGGAAGACCAGATCACGGAGGGGGTCTATCTGAACCAGCAGGGCTGGGATGAGTTGATGCGAGCCGACACGAAAGCGGCCCTAGCTACCTTTGAGAAAGCCCTGGCCATCTTTCGGAAGACGGGAGCTCGGGGCGGTGAGGCCATTTCCTTGAATCGGATTGGCAAGGTCTACTATTACACCCGACAGTTTGAGCAGGCTGCCCAGTATTACCAGAACTCCCTCAAGATCTGGCGAGAGATTGGAGGACCGGACGGGCGATCAGGGGAATGGCAGGTTCTGTCTGACACCATAGACCTGTATATGGAGATGAGCCGCTATGAGGAGGCGATTCAGGTCAACCTGCAGGCCCTGGCGATCGTGCGGGAACTGAAAGATCAGAACAGTGAACCTTTCCTGCTCGATACCCTCGCCCGTTCTTACTTTCGGCTCGGCCAGTATGCCCAGTCCCTACGGGCTTACCAGGAAGCCCAAAAGATCTATCAGGCCAGCAATGATGTAGCCGGTGAGGCGGCTGCCCTCAGCAATATGGGGGTGATTTACACCAACCAGGGAGAATATGCCCAGGCCCTGGATGCCTACCAGAAGGCTCTGGATCTGTACGTAACCCGTCTGACGGCTTACCAGGGGGCGAAAGCAACGGTTCTGAATAACATGGCGGGGGTTTACTTCAGTCTGGGACAGTATCAGAAGGCATTGCAACTGTCCCGAGAGGCCATGAAAATTCTCAAGCGCCTAGGGGTCGTTGCCCCTAAAGCTACCTTTGGTAATGTCACCTTGCTATATGACAACCTGGGGCAATTCTCCCAGCCCGTGACTTTTCGCTTTCAGGAACAGGCAAGTCGCCAGAACGTGGGCGATGCCTTTGGCAAGGATGATCCAGTCAGTAGAAGTCAGGGTGCTACCCTGACCAATATTGGCCAGATTCTGCTGAATGCAAATCAACCAGATCAAGCACTACAGGCCCACCAGCAGGCATTCGCGGTTTATCAGGAAGCTGCTAATCTGTCCGGGCAGGCGATCGCCCTCAGCAATATCGGTTACGTTTACGAGATTGAAGCCAAGCATGAGCAGGCTCTGAAACAGTATCAGCAGGCCCTGGAGATCTATCGCAAGCTGGGCGATCGCGCCGGGGAGGGGGTAGCCCTCAGCAATATCGGCAAAAGCTACAGCAATCTGAAGCGCCCGGATCAGGCCCAGTCCTTCTATCAGAAGGCGCTAGTGCGCCATCGGGAGGTGGGCGATCGAAGCAATGAGGGCACCACGCTGCGGAACCTAGGCCAACTATTGCTTCAGAACGGTCGCTATGCCGAGGCGAGTCAGACTCTGCTTCAGGCTGTAACAGTGGTGGAGTCTTTGCGCCCGGGGCTGAGTGATGCCAATAAGGTATCTATTTTTGAGACCCAATCCCGCACCTACAGCTATTTGCAACAGGTGCTGTTGGCCCAGAATAAAATTGCAGCCGCCCTGGAAATTTCGGAACGGAGTCGGGCCAGGGCCTTCGCGGAGTTGCTGGCCCAACGCCTGGTAGAGACTAAGACCTCTCCCACCATCCCAGCCCTATCCTCAGAGCAAATCCAGAATATTGCCCAAAGTCATCAGGCCACCCTGGTGGAGTATGCCCTGATCGAGGAGGATGTGCCGGTCCAGGGCATACCGGAGCCCCATGCAGTCAGGCTCTTGATCTGGGTAGTACAGCCCACTGGCAAGATCGCCTTCCGCGAGGTAGACCTGCAGGCATGGAAACAGGCCCAGGGGAAAAATGGAGCCTTCCTGGAAGATCTGGTCAAACTCAGCCGGGTCTCCGTAGGAGCCACGGGTCGGGGATTCACCTTCAATGAAAATCTAGAGGAAACGAAAAATTTTCCCACGCCGACCACAGCTGGATCTAACAAACAGCGGTTGAAACAACTGTATGACCTCCTGATCCAGCCGATCGCAGACCTGCTCCCCCCCGACCCCAATGCCAGAGTTGTCTTCGTCCCCCAGAAGTCCCTTTTTCTGGTACCGTTCCCGGCTTTACTAGACGGAAGCGGGAAATACTTGGTCGAAACCCATACCCCCTTAATCACCCCTTCCATTCAAATTCTGCAACTGACGCGCCAGCAGCGAGAACAGCTAACTGGAGCCCAGGCTGCGGCTATCCAACCTGAAGAGGTGCTGATTGTCGGCAACCCCACCATGCCCACCATTCGGTTTAATCCAACTGCACCCGCCCAACAATTACCAGCGTTACCGGGGGCAGAAAAAGAGGCCAGGGACATTGCTACCCTTTTAAAAACGGAGGCCCTGACGGGAAATCAGGGAAGCAAGACCACAGTGCTGACCCGCATGGTCACAGCCCGGATCATTCATCTGGCCACCCATGGATTGCTGGATGACTTTAAACGGGTCGGCGTCCCAGGGGCGATCGCCCTGGCTCCCTCTGGCCAGGATGACGGGTTGCTGACCACCGGCGAGATCCTCAACCTGAAACTGCAGGCTAATCTGGTTGTTCTGAGTGCCTGTGACACAGGCCGAGGCCGGATCACAGGGGATGGGGTGATTGGGTTGTCCCGATCGCTAATAGTCGCAGGCACCCCGAGTGTGATTGTCTCCCTCTGGCAAGTTCCAGATATCCAGACCGGATTCCTGATGACCCATTTTTACCAGAACCTGAGCAGGAACTCTGACAAAGCCCAATCCCTACGGCAGGCTATGCTGGCGACGTTGAAGCAATATCCCGATCCAAAAGATTGGGCCGCCTTTACCCTGATCGGAGAAGCCGATTAATTAGAACGAATGTTTTACATGCGCTAGCATTCCTTTGTCATGGGATAATGAAATACATTTGGTTAAAAAGAGTACGCTGTGAAGGTTTTAGTTGTCGGTAATGGCGGGCGAGAACATGCTCTGGCATGGAAACTGCTGCAGTCAGACAAAGTTCAGCAAGTTACCTGTATCCCCGGAAATGGCGGCACTGCAAAGCTAGAGCATTGTCGGAACATGCCCATGACGGCTGAGGACTTTGAAGGCATTGGCCGCTTTGCCCTGGTGCAAAATTTTGCTCTGATCGTGATCGGGCCAGAGGCTCCCCTGGCCCATGGCATTACAGACTATTTGCAACGTCAGGGGTTAACCGTATTTGGCCCCACCCAGGCAGGGGCTCAGATAGAAGCCAGTAAAGCCTGGGCCAAAGCTTTAATGCAGCAAGCAGGCATTCCCACGGCTGCGTCAGAGGTATTCACGGAAGCGGAAGCGGCAAAACAATACATTAACCATCGGGGAGCCCCGATCGTCGTCAAGGCCGATGGCTTGGCTGCTGGCAAGGGCGTCACCGTTGCCATGACAGTTGCTGAGGCCCATGGGGCTGTGGATGCCGCGTTTAAAGGGCAATTTGGGGTAGCAGGAAACCGGTTGGTGATTGAGGATTATCTGGAGGGTCAGGAAGTGTCAGTGCTGGCCCTCACTGATGGCAAAACCATACGCCCCTTGTTGCCCGCCCAGGACCACAAGCGAATTGGGGAAGGGGATACGGGAGCCAACACTGGGGGCATGGGGGCTTATGCACCTGCACCCCTGGTCACTCCGGCCCTGATGCAACGGATTCAAACCGAAATTTTGGAGCCCACGATCGCGACCCTGAAACAAGAGGGGATCGACTATCGGGGGATTCTTTATGCCGGTCTTATGATCACCCCAGAGGGCGATCCCAAAGTCATTGAATTCAACTGTCGCTTTGGAGATCCAGAAACCCAGGCCATCCTGCCCTTGCTGGAAACCCCACTGATTGACCTGTTATTAGCCTGCAGCAACCAGCGTCTGGCTGACCAGCCGCCCATTGTCTGGAAAGAGGGCGTCTCGGCTTGTGTGGTTTTGGCTTCTGGGGGATATCCCCACGCCTTCCAGAAGGGCCATCCTATCTCTGGACTGAGCGAGGCAGAGGTGATGGGGGCGATCGTTTTCCATGCCGGAACCTATCTGAAAAATCAGGAACTGCTCACTGATGGGGGTCGAGTTTTGAATGTAACGGCCATTGGGGATACCTTTGAACAGGCACTGGATAAAGCTTACAATGCGGTTCGCTGTATTTATTTTGAGGAGATGTACTATCGTCGCGATATTGGATACCGCGTCAAACCGGCGAATAGTTAATAATATGTAGCAGAAGGGTTCTGGAGTCGTCTTGCTCACTTTACTCAGAACGATTCGGGAAATTCTTGTCCGCTGGTGGTCAGAATTCACACTGCAGACCAAGCTGATGGCGGGAGCAACCCTGGTTGTCTCTCTGATCATGAGTGGGCTGACTTTTTGGGCCGTGAACACGATTCAGCAAGACGCCCATTTAAATGACACTCGATTTGGGCGAGATCTGGGTCTGCTACTGGCAGCGAATGTTGCCCCCATGGTGGCAGATCACAATCGAACGGAACTGGCTCGTTTTTCCCATCAGTTCTACAGCAGTACCTCCAGCATTCGCTACATGCTCTACGCTGATGCGGACGGAGAGATTTTCTTCGGGATTCCGTTCTCCGATTCGGAAGTCCAAAATTCCCTCACAATCCGTCGTCGCATCCAGCTCCCAGAAAACTTTGCCGATCGGTCAGAACTGCCGATGGTCCGCCAGCACATTACGCCGGATGGGGAAGTCACTGACGTATTCATTCCCCTGCTGCACAATGGCAAGTATCTGGGCGTGCTGGCGATCGGGACCAATCCCAATCCCACGGTTGTGACCTCCTCCAGTCTGACCCGAGATGTGACGATTGCGGTTTTTGTCTCCATCTGGGTCATGGTAATTCTGGGAGCCGTCTTCAACGCCCTCCAGATCACGAAGCCAATTAAAGAACTCCTGGTCGGGGTCAAAAATATTGCGGCAGGGAATTTCCAGCAGCGCATTGATCTGCCCTTTGGTGGGGAACTGGGAGAACTGATTCTCAGCTTTAACGATATGGCGGAACGACTGGAGCGTTATGAAGAACAAAATATCGAAGAGTTGACAGCGGAAAAAGCCAAGCTGGAAACCCTGGTGACGACGATCGCGGATGGGGCAGTGCTGCTGGATACAGACATGCACATTGTCCTAGTCAACCCCACTGCCCGCCGCTTGTTTGGCTGGGAAGGTCGATCGCTAGTCGGGGAAAACATTCTGCACCATCTGCCCTCGGCGGTGCGGGTAGAGCTCACCCGTCCCCTCTACCAGCTCACCGGCAGCCAGACTCCAAAAACCGGCCTGCCTGCCACCGTCTCTCTGCGGGAAGCCTCTGAGTATCGCATCAGCCTGCCCGAACCTACCAACCGCACGGTTCGCATCCTGCTGACCACTGTGCTGGATCAGTATCGCGATAGCCTCAAAGGGGTGGCCATGACTGTGCAGGACATCACCCGTGAGGTGGAGCTGAACGACGCCAAGAGCCAGTTCATCAGCAATGTCTCCCATGAACTGCGAACGCCCCTGTTTAATATCAAGTCCTTCATTGAAACCCTGCATGAGTATGGGGAGGAACTCAGCCAGGAAGAGCGGCGGGAGTTTCTGGAGACGGCCAACCATGAGACCGATCGGCTGACTCGGCTGGTGAATGATGTTCTGGATCTGTCCCGTCTGGAATCCTGCAAGGTCTACCACCTGGAACCGGTCGATATCGTCTCTCCGGTAGAACAGACCCTGCGCACCTATCAACTGACGGCTAAAGATAAGGGCATTGAACTCCGATATGAGATTGTGCCAACCCTGCCCTCTGTGATTGGCAATTACGATTTGCTGCTGCAAGTCTTTACCAACCTGGTGGGGAATTCACTCAAATTCACCCAACCGGGCGGGCAGGTCGTGATCCGGGTGTATCCGCTAGAAGACAGGGATCATCCCGTGCATGGGTTGTTCAACCCGGCAGCCGACAAGGCCACCATGAGCCCCACCAAATTTGTGCGGGTGGAAGTCTCGGATACGGGGATTGGGATCGATATGGAAGACCAGGAAGCCATCTTCGATCGCTTCTTCCGGGTGGAAAATCGGGTTCATACCCTGGAAGGCACGGGCCTGGGGCTATCCATCGTCCGCAACATCATTGAGCGGCACAACAGCAAGGTGCAACTAGTGAGTGAAGTGGGCATCGGCACCACTTTCTGGTTCGACCTGGCCACCTACCAGGAACCGGCAAAAACGCCAGAGCATCGACCCACCGAAGCAGATCCCTTACCTGCCGCAGTCAACGAGTAGGCATCTCCTGCCAATCAGGGCAGATCTCATCGAGCGTCCAACCCGTGGGATGAAACCCACAGACCAGCAGCGATCGCCTGGCTCGACTGTAGCCATAGGAAACCCCGTGGTAATGTTCGCAGCCGACGCAGACCCTGGGACGGGATGGGGCCACCTCGATCGGAAACCCGAGTTGCGATCGCAGAATATATTGCTCGCTCTGTTGTCGGTGCCATCGGGTATAGGCAAGCTTCTTATAGAGATAATTGGTATGGAAGATGTCCTGAGCTGCATCCATAGGAATCCCCGTTGGCAGACTACTCCTCTAGAGTACCCAGGATTTTTCTCCTGCTGCACTAATGCATCAAAAAATCTAATTTTGTATTTAATTACACAGAATTAATTCTTTGAGTTCAACTAACGAGCCAGCCAGAGGTCTTGGTTCTTTGAAAGCGCTACTTTAGCTTCGGTACCAGATCTTTCTGGCGCAAACCACGCTCCACCAGAAGCACTTTCAGCAGTTCAACACCAGAGATATCCGGAACAGAAACATGCTGCGCTTCATACTCATAGACCAGCGTTCCTAGAACATTCAGATAGTCCTGCTCATCCGGCGTGAGCGCACCTTTATCGATCAACTGGTCAATGACAACCTGTGTAGCAGCCAGCTCTGCCTCTGACGTAATCGGTCGGGGCGGAAACGCTAGCAAAAGCTGGTTGTATGGTTCAAGATTCGGCTTTGCTGAATGCAAATATGAATTACCCTCATCCCCAACCCTTCTCCCGCAGGAGAAGGGAGCTAAAACTCTTGTTCCCTCTCCTTTGGGAGAGGGCTAGGGTGAGGGCTGCATAAGGCTCAAGCACGAAAATCATCCTTCTATTCAGCAACGCCCAAGATTCTTCAAACCAGTCGTCACTCGTAGGGAGAGGGATTCACTCAATTATGGATCGAGTAAACTGCAAAAAGTCTGCATGATTAAGGATGGACCTCCTGTGGCGAACCCAAAGACCGAAGCCCGTAAACCGCCCCTCTCCCGCACGCCCCTGTATGAGCTGTGTCTGGAACAACAGGCCCGCATGACAGCCTTTTCTGGCTGGGAAATGCCCGTGCAGTTTGCTGGCATTTCCCAGGAACACCAGGCCGTCCGGCAACAGGCTGGGATGTTCGACATCTCCCACATGGGGAAGTTTCGCTTCCAGGGAGAGGGGGCGATCGCCCAACTTCAGGCCCTCTTTCCTTCCGATCTGAGTCGTCTGCAACCAGGAGAGGCCCAGTATACGGTGCTCCTCAACTCCCAGGGGGGCATTCTGGATGACCTGATTGTGTACTATCAGGGCACCAGCGACACCGGCGTCGATCGGGGGGTGATGATCGTCAACGCCGCTACCCGGGTGCGGGATAAGGTCTGGATCTTGCCCCACCTGGATCCCCAAAGGGTCAAGTTTGAAGACCTGTCTAAAACCCAGGCCCTGCTGGCCGTCCAGGGACCTGAGGCCGTCACTCTCCTGCAATCCCTGGTCGATGCTGACCTGTCTGGAGTGAAAGCCTTCGGCCACCTGGAAGCCGCTGTGGCAGGCCAGCCTGCTTTCCTGGCCCGCACTGGCTATACCGGCGAGGATGGCTTCGAGGTGATGCTAGAACCAGAGGCGGGAAAAGCCCTGTGGCGATCGCTCCTGGCGGCTGGGGTCACCCCCTGCGGCCTGGGGGCCAGGGATACCCTACGGCTGGAAGCAGCCATGGCCCTCTATGGTCAGGATATTGACGAAACCACCACCCCCCTGGAAGCCGGGTTGGGTTGGGTCGTGCATCTGGCCGACAAGGGAGATTTCACGGGTCGATCGGCTCTGGAACGGCAGAAGCAGCAGGGTATGCAGCGCCGTCTGGTCTGTCTGCAAATGGCGGGCCGGAATATTGCCCGTCATAATTACCCGGTGCTATCGGAAGGTGGAGAGCCGATCGGCATCGTCACCAGCGGCACCCTGTCGTTGAGCTTAGGGTACCCGATCGCCATGGCCTATGTGCCGACAGAGTACGCCCAGGTCGGAAAACAGCTCCAGGTAGAGATCCGGGGCAAGCATTACCCAGCAACTGTGGTGAAACGGCCTTTTTACAAGCGACCCAGCCTGTAAGGGCATTCCTTCGAAGCCACTTCAAATTCCAGCGATTCTTCGCGGTTATAGGTGGGTTAAGTAGGTAGACCTAATTATTCAAGTGCCTGGATCAGGGTGTGGTTTCAACCTTTAAATCTTCAGTTGCCAGATCAAATAACCCGTTAAGCACGCAAAATAGTTTTTCTAAATCGGTGATGGTGCAACTAGCTAAATTTTTTGTAAAAACCTGATGGTGTAAATGACATTGACCGTGCAGACTCTTTGCAGCAGGTCAATGACGGGTTCTTTGTAGTCCGAAAATTTGTAGGTGTTAAAAGGACTACTTAGGATCGAAAACTAAATAAAGTGGGGTGCAGGGGCGTTGCCCCTGCACCCCATTTGTTCATCTTATTTAATTCGTGATCCTTACCACCAGCGCCGATTGTTGATGAACCAGCCCGATTGCTTCGGTTGTTGGGGCAGGGGCTGACCCTGACGCAGGGTCGTCCAGGTGATGGAATCCACAATGCCATCGGCCTTTAACTTTTGTCGCTCTTGAAAGGCATGGACCGCTTCCTCAGTCTGGCGATTGAACACCCCGCTGCGCGGCACTGTCAACCCGTAAATTTGCAACAGTCCCTGCAGCTCCCGCACATCTGCTCCTGTATGGCCCCGTTGCAGCTTGCGGGAACCCACCACCACCGTTTGCTTTAACAACGTCCAGGTTGTGGCACCCACCACACCATCCATCCTCAAACCATGCTGATCCTGAAACGATTTCACCGCCGCTTCGGTCTTGCTCCCAAAACAACCATCCACCACCAGACGAAAACCATGGGCTGTCAGCAGTTCCTGCAGTTCCGCCACAGCCGGTCCTCGATCCCAGGGGTAGAGACAGGGGTTGGTCAGTTCTTCGTAGGACGTTACGGTTTCAAGATTGGGATCGGAATTCATGGTCATGCTCCTGTCAGGTTCCAGATCTCTACAGGGTCGATCGGATCAGCCGGGTCAAAGCCAAACACTCGCCCATAGAAATAGAATTCCCCATCCAGAGTTCGTTTGATGTTCTCGGCTTTACGAAACCCATGTTGCTCCCCTTCATAGGCCACATAGGCCACCGGTAGCCCTTTCTGTTTCAGCACCTCCACCATTTCCTCTGCCTGATTGGGAGGTACAATCTTATCCTCCAGCCCCTGGAAGAAAATGATCGGGCAGGATAATTTTTCCGCAAAGTGAATCGGCGATCGAGCCTGATACAAGTCCAGCCGCTCTGGATAGGGTCCAATCAGACTATCCAGATAGCGCGACTCGAACTTGTGGGTATCCCTGGCCAGGGCCTCCAGATCGCTGATGCCAAAATAGCTAGCCCCAGCCTTGAACACCTCCCGAAAGGTGAGGGCACAGAGGGTCGTATAGCCTCCGGCACTGCCCCCCGCAATCACCAGACGATCGCCATCTGCCTTACCCTGAGCCACCAGATATAGTGCTCCGTTCACACAGTCATTCACATCCACAAGGCCCCACTGACCCTTGAGCCGTTCCCGGTAAGCCCGCCCATAGCCAGTACTGCCTCCATAGTTCACATCCAGGACGGCAAAACCGCGACTTGTCCAGTACTGAATTCTCAAGTTAAGCAGGGTAGAGGTAGCCGCAGTCGGTCCCCCATGGCTTTTCACCAGCAGGGGGGGGCGTTCTGTAGCAGGGGCAAGATAGTCCCGATTTTGGGGTGGATAATAAAAGCCATGGGCCGTCAGGCCATTGTCCGTCGGGAATTCGATCGCCTGGGGTACGGAGAGATAGGCCGGATCGAGCACCAGATCACTGGAGCAGCGCAGCAATTCCCGCTGCCCCGTAGCCAGATCCAGCCGGACAATCGCCGAAAACTCTGTCGGGGAACCGCCCAGAAAGATAGCGTGGGTAGGTGTTACCTGCAGGCCCCCGATCGCAGTATCTGGGGTTGCGATCGGCTCCAGGGTCCCCGTTGTCAGATCCAGACTGGCCAGATGCTGAGTCCCCCATTGACTGTAGGTGCAGATGATCCGGGTGGGGGAAGCAAAGCCATAGGTAGACTGACCCAAAAACCACTGAGGCTCCCCAAATTCCGCTGCCATGGGCAGAAGTGCCTCTACCTGGCCCGCCTGCCAGCGGTAGAGATTGTACCAGCCAGAGCGATCGGAGACAAAATACAGTCGGCCATCTGGAGACCACTGGGGCTGGAAGATAGACTCCTTTTTCCCACCGGCAATCCGCTCTGGATTGACCACTCTTCCCGCTGCTGTCACCTCCCCCAGCCACAGTTCTGTCCCATCCCAGGGCATATTCGGGTGGTTCCAGGTTAACCAGGCCAGTTGTGATCCGTCTGGGCTGAGGCGGGGAGAAGCATAGAAGTCATTGCCCGCCACCAGAATCGTCGGCGCAACCTCGGTTCCTTCCAGAGGAACAGCAGCCAGGGTATTGACAGGTTCCCGATCGGCGATCGTATGATCTTCCAGAACGCAAATCAGCCGCTGACGTGGCCCATCCAGAATGGCATCCGCATATCGTAGGGCAGCAGGCAAGGTCAAAGGAACCGGATCGGTGGTCAATGTCTGGGTGTAGAGCCGCTGATCGGCGAAGTTGGAGAAGTAAATGCGGCCCTGGTGAACCAGATAGGATGTACCACCCATTTCATGGACCCGCGATCGGACATTGAAGGGAGCTGGGGTGATCTCCAGGGTTTTTCCCTCACGGGTCCGTCGCACCAGCACGTTACGCCCGCCCTCCAGCGGACGCCCCTCCAACCAGTAAAGATCTGCTCCATCCAGGGCCACCTGACCCAGGCTAATCGTGCCCTGGACAATCAAGTCAGCGGTGATGGGGGATTTCCAGGCTCCGTAAGAGGTCATGGTGGGATCAGACATGGACAAGAATCGACAAGCTCTGCCCTTACGATACCAATGCAGGGCGAGGTCAGCGATCGAATTCCATAAAAATTTCGCGTTACCTTGAGATTTTTGGTACATTAGTACCATGACTATTAATCTTGCAAACCAATGAGAGCAAGCATCAGGGACGACATTATTTTCCTGCACCGTGAGGATGTTCCCACCTATAAAAAGCAGGGTTCTATGGTCCGGAACAGCTATTTCTGGGCCTTGAAATCGATCGCCGGTCGTGCCGATCGCGATCGGGATTGGGAGTTTGAAGCTGAGGTTTGGCCTGCCTTGGGGAGAATGCTCCTGTCCTTTGCCGAGTCAGGCTATCTGGGATTGCGCGAGACCCTGCTGGAGTTTCCACTGCAGCAAGGAGAGATTCCACCGCCCTTAAAACCCATCGCCACCTGGGACGGTTGATCACCAATGCTAGCGATCGCTATAGACTTGTAAAAGTGCAATTATTACGGTGACGCAGGCATTTTAATCTATGGATATCGTGGAATTTTTCCAGCAGAGTGCCGGGAAATGGGCTTCTATCCGGACCAACCATCACCTCTCAACAGAGCAGGCTGGCCAACAATCAGACATTAAAGGCCAATCAGAAATTCAGATTGAACTGCTGGAAAAAACCGATCCGGCAGTGGTTCAGCTCTGCCAGATCCATCAGATTGATCCGCAACAATCCCTCTGTGGTGTCCGGTTTACCTGGAACGGCCAGATGAACCAGGCGCAGGCATCTGGGTCTACCCTGCTGGTGCCGATCGAAGATGCTGAGCGATCGAACCAGGGGACATTGCTACGGAGTCAGGCTCAGAGCGAGAAGACACCGAGCATCGGTTGCTACATGATGGGCAACTCCGACGACCTGATCTTGATTGCCCAGAATGATACTCTGTATGTCGAAGAACGCCTCTGGTTTGCCAATCCCAATGTCCGTCTCCGACACAGCACGATGAAGTGGCAGGGCAGTTTTAGTTCGACCTCTTTTTGTTCTGAAATTCGTCTGGGAGGTCAACCTACAGGACAGGCAGCCGCAACCCGAGCACAGGTGAGTCAATAGGGTTTACTCTTCTCCAGCCCTCACAGTTTGAGCAACTGCTCTGAGCTTGCTGTAAAACTCAGAGGTTTCAGTCAGAGGAATAAACTGGTGGATGGGTGGTTTTCGAGTCTCCAACGGTTGTTGCTCCTCTGACTGCAGCGCATTCAGGTTGAGAGATTCGCTCTGAGACTGCTCCTGGTTTCTCTGGGCCAGAGAGGTCCCCCAATCGGGTAAATGAATTCTCTGCTCAGGATGGCCTTCTGGCATGTTCTGCATCTGGGAGTCAGGCAAAGGCTGCATCTCCGGTTCGGTCTTTGCGTCCATCCCATCAATTGAAGCCTCTTCAGCACAAGTCTCCATCCCTGGGGCATCCCCTGCTTGCTCTGGCGGCAATCCCCCGTTAACGTCCTGTTCTCCTTTCCCCCAGTCAACCTGAGAAGAAGTACTGCAAATAATCCGCTCAAACTCACGGGAAAAATGGCAAATGGGCTGACCGCGCCGCCACCAAGTCGCTAAAATCTGTTCGACCGAGATCGCTTTATATCGACCCTGATACAGGGCTTCAATCACAGCCTGCCGAATCCAGTGAGATTGATAAAGATTAGTCCACTGGGAGATGAGCTGGGTGGCCGTATAGCCGTTCAAGTCAAAGCCATAATGGGTCAGCAAATCAGTTGTGCTATCCCTCAGAGAGCTCTTGAGTAGTTCCGTCATCTCCCCCACCTTAGAGCGATACGTACTCGTCAGGCCACCACAGTTTTGGTTGTGCAGGAGAGATTGCCCCTACTTTTTGGGGTAACATCCCCAAATCCCCAGCCATAAAACTTAGGGCCTGTAACACTAGCTTATCATCGTCCCTGCAGGACGCCATTCTCTACGAATCGCACTCCTGAACCGGCAAAATTCTCGGTTCCCCCCGTCCAGTTAAAGTCGCTGATGCGCAACCCCAGCGCACCCAACTGGAGAACTGGGTTATACCGTAAAGTAACCCCATAGGTGCGGCGACTATATTCCAGAATGTAGTCTGTACTGATTTCCTTGCCCGTATCCAAATTGATGGCCGTCTGGATCCCAATCCGCACAGGACCATAAACTTGCTGGACAATGCCCCCAGTTAATACCCTGGTATCCACAGCCCGATCGAATAGAAACGGGGAGAGTCCTGCGATCGCAGTCTGGGAATAGCCAATATTGAAAGCCGTGTAATCCAAATAGGGGCGGGAGAATGTGCCAAATTGTCCGAGCAAGGTGACCGTCCCAGTCAGGGTTTGCTGACTATCTCCACTGGTGTAACCGCTCACCACACCCCTGACACCAGTGACCAACTGAAGATAGGGAACCAACGGGATCGGTGAATATTTCAGACCTTCCTCCGGAGTTGCCGGTAAAGACTCACCCTGCCAGAGGTAAAATCCTTTAATCAGGTCAACCCCACCCTGAAACCGCCCCAGATAAACCCGTTGATTGGGAGGGTTGGGGGGCAACAGATTCGCCCGATCGGTATCCGCATTGATGTATTGAGCACCAGCCTGATAGTTAATGTAGACGCCACTCTGCCCCAATTCATAGACGGGCGAGGTAATCACAGCACCCAGACTACTCTGGACCTCCTGAAACCCCAAAGACCCATTGAACAGACGATCTCGATAGCTATACTCTAAAGCCAGGCTATGGGTTCCCACCAGTTGCCGCAACCGCACGCTGGCCCGCAATTTAGTCTCAAGCTGAGTCAGGTCCAAGCTGGCCAGATTCGCCGTTCCAATCAGAGCCGTTTGGGAACCCAGAATGTAGGTTAGCTCCCCGCGAACACCGTAGGAATTAGGACTCGTGATGTTACCACCACTCACCATCCGTTCCACCAGGATCTGAGGAGTGATGCTGAGTCTCAGGTTATCGCTATTGAAGGGCTCAAAAGTTTGCTCGATAAACACACCCCCCCGATCGGTCGAATCGTAACCGATCTGGAACAGGCCCGACTCCCGCCTGCGGCCACCAATCACCGCTCTCGACTGGAGTAACGGAATTGAAAATCCCTGATCAAAGACCACCCGAGGCGATGTGGTCTCAATCACACCTTCTTCCGGAGAGGTTTGGGTATATTCCGCTCGATCGGCCCGCACTTCCAGTTCTGGGGGAGAGAAGGGGTCATTAGTCAAACGCACATTCTCAGCCACCCATCCTGTTGGGGTGAAATTGATCCGATCCGCTTCATAACGAACCCGCCGGATATCTCCCTGCAATTGGGTCGGGGGAGCATCCCGGCCTACGCCAATCGTGCCCGTAAAGCCCCCAGGGTTCGTAACCCGCTGAGGGGGTTGGCTGGCCGTAATCCGATCGCCCAGCGGTCGGGACAATCCACCAGGTGGAGCCGCTGCCAGGTCACTGTCTGCCGTTTTCGTGTACACCTCACCCCGAGCCCGCAGAATCGTGCCCGTTCCCTGGACAAAGTTGTATTCGAAGCGGTCACCCTGTAACACCTGCTCGCCCCGAGTCAGGGACACATTCCCCTCGGCAATGGCCAATCGATTCACCAGATTGACCTGCAGGCGATCGGCTTTCAGCAGGGCTCCGCGAAACCGCATGGCAACACGACCTTCCGCCGTAAAAATCTGCTTTTCATTGTCAAAAGTCTGACGATCCGCATTCAATTCGATCGAGCCCAACACCTGCAGCGGGACAGCCTGTTCACTGGCAGAACCGGGGGCCGTAAATACCTGCCCGGCAGGATTTTGAGCCACAGAAATCGGCATCAGTTCTTTGAGGCCAGCCATCCTCGACTCAGTTCTCTGGGTTGCTTTGGTGGCCGGACGCACCCGCTGGACCAGACCATAAAATCCTGGTCCATTCGACGAGGGCATGGGGGTCAGAGCAGGCACCTCGACAACCTGACGTTCAGCCACCCCTGTCAGGCTGATGGAGACGGGCTGGCCCAATTGCGCTGCTGTGGATCGGTTACGAGATCCTTCCGGGGGGAATGATTGCGGTGAAGTGGGACGGGCCAACAATCTTGCATGAGCAACTCCAGGAACAGAGTCCGACTGCTTACTAGGAACGGCACTGTCTACTGCTTCTGGCTGAGCAGCAGACTCAGCAGGAATGGACTGGATTAGAGGCGGCTGTTCAGGTGGTAGCACTGGATAGGGCATAAGTCAGTCAATCGTTCCAGACAGACAACCTGAACGCATGCACATACAAAGTAAGACATATCGGAATTTGTATGCCTGCAAAATTTTGGAAAGCCATCCCATAAACGATCTGTCTCACTGTATGTACGGCAGCTCAAAGCATTTACAAGATGGCTTGATCACCATTCATTAACCGTTGATTATTCTAAATCCCGTCGCTTGGGGTTGCGAGCCGGATCGTTTGACAGAAATCCAAACACAAAGAGAGTGACAAAAAAAGCAATCACAAGGTAAACAGCGATTTTAAGAGTCTCCATACCCATCAACCTGTAAAGATCAGCAACTTTGATTGTATCGGAATGTTATGTCAATTCAGACGCAAAACTACAACTGACGTTCCTTTAGTTGTCAATTTTGGTGATGTAGCGTTTCAATCGGGCCAGAAACTGGGCCAGAAGCTTGATCACAGCAGCGACCAGGGTTTCCAGCAGCAGGAACGCCTGATCCAGCCAACCAATCAGCAGTTCCAGAGGATGCTTCACATATCCCATGGCTTCAGCTTCAATCTCAATCCAGGTCTGCGTTATATCCGCCTGCACTGCTTCGGAAGAGGCCAGATGGGGGGTTGGTGCAGAAGCGCTGGCCTCAAGCCCAGCAGTTTCAAGGCTGACAGCGATCGAGGCCACCGACGGTCGAGGCAGAACCGCCACCGCAGCAGGTTGTGCCTCGGTCCCAAGCCGTTCCATGGGGGTTGCGGCCATGACTGCGATCGGCAGCGCAGGCTCAACCCAGGCCAGGGCTCCCCCTCTGGCAGGAGCCTCTGGCCAATCCTCTCGTCGGCTGCCATAGGCCAGTTTGTCCAGGGGATGGCCAAACAAATCATTCCAGGTCAGCCAGGAACGGGGAGAATCGGAAGTTGCCGGAAAATTCTCGCCCAAACCCCTCTCTGCCTTATGGTCAGCCCCCAGGGTAGAAGGAGAGCGTCGAGCCAGAGCACTGGTCGAACTGGATTCAAAAGCCTTCCAGCTCAGCAGGCGATTCTGGGGCAATGGGTGTATCGGAGGGACGACCTGCCCCTCTCCCAGTAGTTTCAAAAACTGGCGGACAGGATGAGCAGACAGTTGCGCCTTAAAAATGCCGGGAGCCCCCGGAGGGTCCGATCGGAAGGACAGGGTAGATTCCTGGAAGAGATTCACCCAAGAGGCCACCTGGCCCCGCTGCACCCAACCCATCAGATGACGAAACAACCGCACCGGCAAGAGGAGATGGGAGCGTTGCGGGGGTAACGGCAGGTAGAGACTGAACGGTTGCAGAGACAGATGATGCGATCGGAGCTGGTAGCAATAGTTGGCCACAGAGGAGATGATGCGCTGGTACAACCGATGCTGTTGCAGAGGTGTGAGAATATCCAGAATCTGATTGCGCTCTGCCACCAGAACCAGGCCACGAGTCGCAACCAGGGAAGCCACCCCCTGAATTATGGCTGACCCCTGAACCCAGTCTGCCAGAACAGTCCCTGATAAATGCCCATCGGGTGTCATGGTAACGGCTCCAGGCTGTAGGGACTGGAGCACCGGTTGTCCTGCTGGCGATCGAACCAGCATTGCTGGACCAGCCATGGCTGGTTCCCTGCCAGCAGGAGAAGCTAGTCGCGGTAAACCCCGACAGGGCGGAAAAAAGGTCTGTGGCTCGAAAGCTGGCTCAGCAGCCGTCTCCGCCAAAAGCCCAGGCAGTCCCTGCAGCACCGTCTGAATCGCCTGATCTGTTGGGGGCAGAGCCTGGGAGCGATCGTAGCCCCTGTTCAGTTGGGGCCAGGGTCGCCGCCACTCCTGCTGCAGTTGTTTACCGATCAAGCGTCCAGTTTGAAACAACAGATAGACCGGATAGAGCAGGATCTGGGTCCCCCAGGTTGTCGCAACCTGCAGCCGTCGCCAGGTCAACCCAAGCTGGTCAGCGAGACGGCGAGCGTGACGGGTGATGAAATTAAAGGATTGACTTTCGTAGGGACCACCGGGTACAGACATAGGATCACGTCCTGGAGCATCTCTTTAATTAAATCAAATTTAAGAGCCGTTACATGAAATGGCCCTGGGGCATACCATGGCCCTTCATGCCAGAGATCCTTTTCCACCCTACGGCTTTTGCTTTCAAGTTTGAACTTGATAAGATAGCAGATAAGCCATAGGGTGGCTTCGATCTGGCAATTCAATCCCACTCAATTTCCCATTTAATTTAGAACTCACCCATGCATGACTCCTCTGTCCAGGCTGAAATGCCTGATGAGGAACCTGTCCGTAGTGACTTCCTGCAAACTACGGTTGTGGACACCTGTATCGATAGGGGCGTTACCGCTTATCAGCAGGGAGATTTGGCGCGAGCTGAAAAGGCTTTCCAACTGGCCATCGAGCTCAATCCCCAGAGTACCATTGCCTACAGCAACCTGGGCTTGACCCTGTACCGCTTGGGTCAGTATCCAGAGGCGATCGCCGCCTACCAGAAGGTGATTGCCCTCAGCCCCGATGACGCTGAAGCCTACAACAATCTGGGAGCCGCCCTGCAGCGGCAGGGAGCCTTATCTGAGGCGATCGCAACTTACCAGAAAGCAGTTCTGTTACAGCCCAATAATGCCAAGGCTTACAACAATCTGGGCGTCGCCCTGAAGGAACAAGGCAGCCTCGTGGAGGCCATTAAGGTTTTCCGGCATGCCATTCAACTCAATCCTCAAGATATCAGGGCCTACCGTAATCTGGGGCAGGTTCTCCTCAAACGGGGCAATCCCTACGAGGCAGTCTCTGCTTTCATGGCTGTGGTGCGGATGAATCCCCAGGACTCCGAAACTTGGGTCAGTTTGGGGGCATCCCTGAAGCAGCAAGGAAATTTATTGGGAGCTGTGCGGGCCTATACCAGGGCCGTGCGGTTGAATCCTCAGGATGGAGAGAGTTATTACAATCTGGGCTTAATTTTTAAGGAAGAGGGGGAGTTGGATCGAGCAGTCGCCACCTTTCTAGAAACAATTCGCTTAAATCCGCAACATGAGAAAGCTTATCGATCTCTGGGAGAGATCTACAGGATACAAAGCAAAGTTGCGGCTGCAATCTCAGCCTATCAAAAAGCGCTCAACCTCAACCCCAAATCCCCTGAGGCCCATTATGGGCTAGGCCATGTTTTGGATAGCCAGGGAAATCTGGCCGAGGCGATCGCCAGCTATCGCCAGGCCGTTCAACTCAATCCCCTATTTGCTGAAGCCCATTTCAACTTAGGGATGGCCCTGCAACGCCAGGGTCGAAACCAGGAGAGTGAGATGCACCTGCAGCGGGCCAGAGATTTGTTTGAAGATCTGAAAATTTTGGAGCAGATCAAGTCTGAATAGAGGCCCCTTGGTCCAACAACACCCGTTAACGAATTATGTAAATCAGAATAGCTGTGGTTTTGGAAAACGGTATTGTTTTTAAAGGGTCACAAGGATGACTCTTTAAAAAACAGTAATTTTAGATACCAAAGTCACTATGTCTGAGCCTACGATCGAGTCCGTCCTGCATGAAGCCCGTCTGTTCCAACCGCCTGCTGACTTTTCCCAGCAGGCCCACATTAAAAGCCTGGAAGACTATCAAAAGCTTTATGACAAGGCTAAGGCGAATCCGGAGGCATTTTGGGCAGAACTGGCCGAGCAAGAACTTCACTGGTTCCAGAAGTGGGATACCGTTTTAGACTGGCAACCCCCCTTCGCAAAATGGTTTGTCAACGGCAAAATCAACATCTCCTACAATTGCCTGGATCGCCATTTAACCCCCGAACGCCGGGATAAAGCCGCCCTGATCTGGGAAGGAGAACCGGGAGATTCTCGCACCTTTACCTACGCTCAACTGCATGAAGAAGTATGCCGGTTTGCGAATGGGCTGAAACAACTGGGCATCCACAAAGGCGATCGGGTCGGCATTTACATGCCCATGATTCCGGAAGCGGCGATCGCGATGCTGGCCTGTGCCCGCATCGGTGCGATCCATACCGTAGTCTTTGGGGGGTTCAGTGCCGAAGCTCTGCGCGATCGGATGGTGGATGGCAAAGTCAAACTGGTGGTTACCGCTGACGGCGGCTGGCGCAAGGATGCGATCGTGCCCCTGAAGGAGCAGGTCAACAAAGCCCTGGCTGATCCAGCCACCGCCAGCGTTGAGAAGGTGCTGGTGGTGCAGCGCACCCAGCAAGCCACCGAGATGCAGGCCGATCGAGATGTCTGGTGGCATGAGCTAGAACCCACTCTGTCAGCCGATTGTCCAGCAGAACCCATGGACAGTGAGGATGTCCTGTTCATCCTCTATACCTCTGGCAGCACGGGTAAACCGAAAGGGGTGGTCCACACCACAGGTGGGTACAACCTGTACACCCACATCA
The DNA here is from genome assembly GCF_001939115.1 of Leptolyngbya sp. 'hensonii'. Classification (GTDB taxonomy): domain Bacteria; phylum Cyanobacteriota; class Cyanobacteriia. The sequence continues at coordinate 24,536 of NZ_MQTZ01000063.1, forward strand.
CCACCCAGTGGATCTTTGATCTGCAAGCGACGGATGTGTACTGGTGTACCGCTGACGTGGGCTGGATTACCGGTCATAGCTACATTGTTTATGGTCCCCTCTCTAACGGAGCCACCAGTTTAATGTACGAAGGTGCCCCCCGCCCTTCTAATCCAGGTTGCTTCTGGGATGTGATTGAGAAGCACAAAGTCACCATTTTTTATACGGCTCCTACCGCCATCCGCACCTTCATCAAAATGGGCGAGGATCTGCCCAAGGCCCGTGACCTCTCTTCCCTACGCCTGCTAGGCACGGTGGGTGAGCCCATTAACCCGGAAGCCTGGATGTGGTATCACCGGGTGATTGGGGGAGAACGCTGTCCGATCGTCGATACCTGGTGGCAGACCGAAACCGGGGGTATCCTGATCACGCCGCTGCCAGGGGCCATTCCCACCAAACCTGGATCCGCCACCTGTCCTTTCCCCGGCATTCTGGCCGATGTGGTAGACCTGGATGGGGATACCGTTGGGAATAATGAAGGGGGTTATCTGGCGGTGCGCTATCCCTGGCCAGGGATGATGCGCACCGTATATGGAGATCCCGATCGCTTCCGCCGCACCTACTGGGAACACATTCCACCTAAGGATGGTCATTACACCTACTTTGCTGGAGATGGAGCCCGTCGGGATGAAGACGGCTACTTTTGGATCATGGGTCGGGTCGATGATGTGATTAACGTCGCTGGACACCGTTTGGGCACAATGGAAATTGAATCAGCTCTGGTGTCTCACCCGGCAGTGGCAGAAGCAGCAGTCGTTGGTAAGCCAGACGAGTTAAAGGGGCAGGATATCGTCGCCTTCGTCACACTGGAAGGGAGTTTTTCCCCTACTGAGGCCCTAGGCAAGGAGCTGAAACAGCATGTGGTGAAGGAAATCGGGGCGATCGCTCGACCTGGAGAGATTCGCTTTGCCGATGCCCTGCCCAAAACCCGCTCCGGTAAGATTATGAGACGCCTTTTGCGAGGGCTGGCTGCTGGGGAAGAAATCTCCGGTGACACCTCCACCCTGGAAGATCGGGGCGTTCTGGACCGATTACGTGAGGGAACTTAAGGCGACGATGCGCGCTGATGAGAGGAGGAAGACAATTAAGATGAGCGGAAACCTGAAACGATTTGGGATTGTCCTGGGACTGCTGCTGGGCCTGGGTTTACCACCCCTGACCACTCAGGCTCAGTTACCCGACCCTACCTCTGAGCGCGTGACTAACCGAGCCATGTTGCTGCGGATGGGCAATGATGCGTATCAGTCTGGCCAATTCACCCAGGCAGAGGCGGTATTTCGGAAAATTCTGGAAGAGTATCCCAATGATGCGGTGATTTACTATAAGTTGGGCAACACCCTCTATCGTCAAAAGCGTTTGGAGGCGGCGATCGTGGAGTATCAGAAGGCGATCGCCCTGAACCCAAACTATGCCGTGGCCCACAACGCTCTGGGAACCACCTACGCCATCCAGAATCGGATGACTGAGGCGATCGCGTCTTTTCGGCAGGCTGTTCAGATTAACAATACTTACTCGGAAGCCTTGGCCAATCTGGGTCAGGCGCTTTGGCTGGATGGCAAACCAGAAGAGGCCGTCTCTTTCTTGAAAAAAGCCAGAGACCTCTACAAAGAGCAGGGTAAGCTCAACGAGCTCGATCGAGTGGAGAAACTGCTCCGGGAGATTGGCTCCAAGGAACCCACCGTTTCCAGGGGGCCTGCTCCCGCAGGAGTTACCCAGGGTTAGGGGCTGCTGGATTGACCAATCAAGCAGGATGAGGAGCCAGAAGATGAGGAGCCAGAAGATGACGACCTTCTGATTGCTCGCTCCTATTTTCTATGGGTCAAAAACTGTCGTAGTTGCAGCAGGCTCAGGGTCTGACCCAGGTTCAGGGGCAGGACCGTCACCCCCTCCAAGCGAGATTGGACCCAGCCTTCCCCCCAGGACCACTCATGGTAGCCATCAATCCCATGGCTGAGCAGCAGCCGCAGACGATGGGAATCCAATTGCTCAATCCGATGGTGAATGGTGACAGGCCCCAGCCAACTGGTGTAGGTTAATCCGGGGGTCAACCGTTCTGGCAACCCCTCAGCCAAACGCTGAGGCCATAGCCAGCGGCGCAGTTGAGCTGGACGGGTGAGGCTATCTGCGATCGCGGCCTCTGAAGCGGTGAGTTCAATCCGTAAATTGCTCTGCTGAAAAATTCCTAACATGGCAGCAGTTTTGATATGAATCAGGGACAGGTCTGTTTCCCCAGTATGGCAGACAAATTCAGATGCAAAGAGACATCGCGACTCATCGCCAAAGACGGGGGGGTCAAACCTTACAATAGAATCATACGTTAAGAAATGTAAGGGTTTCCATGGCTGATCAGCTCATTCGAGCCACCGCTGCGGATGGTGGGATCCGGGCAGTTGGCGTGATCACAACTCGTCTGGCAGAAGAGGCCAGAAAACGGCACCAGCTCTCTTATGTGGCGACCGCTGCGCTGGGACGCACCCTGTCTGCCGGGTTATTACTGGCTTCTAACATGAAGCGCCCTGGCTCGCGTGTCAATATCCGAATTAATGGGAATGGCCCTCTGGGTGGAATTCTGGCTGACGCTGGTCTGGACGGTACGGTTCGCGGCTATGTCGATAATCCCCAGGTAGAGTTACCACCGAATGCCAGGGGCAAACTGGATGTAGGGAGGGCTGTGGGGACGGAAGGTTTCATGTATGTCGTGCGCGATGTGGGCTATGGGTATCCCTACTCCAGCACAGTAGAATTAGTATCCGGGGAAATCGGAGATGATGTGGCCCATTATCTGGTCAGTTCTGAGCAGACTCCCTCAGCACTGGTTTTAGGTGTCTTTGTCGATGCCACAGGGGTCACGGCAGCAGGTGGGTTACTGATCCAGGTCTTACCCAAAGCAGCGCGAGATGAAGCTCTGGTGGAAACCCTGGAAACACGAGTTGCAGCCCTATCCGGGTTTACCCCCTTGCTGCAGGCAGGCAAAACTCTTCCAGAAATCTTTCAGGATCTGATGGGGGACATGGGGTTACAGATCCTCCCAGAGGTACAAATGGTGCAATTCCACTGCAGTTGCTCTCCCAATCGCATGTTAGGGGCACTCAAAATGCTGGGGGAAGTGGAACTCCAGGACATGATTGAAAAGGACGGTGGGGCTGAAGCCACCTGTCATTTCTGCAATCAGGTTTACAGGGCCAGTGTGGATGAATTAGCCCAGCTCATTATGGATTTGCAGGCCGAACCGCAACGATAATGTTAGGCGTGGCAGAGACCTGGCAGGCCAGGTCTCTGCAGGGGTTATATTATTGACCCGTGTGTTGCGTCAGGCGAGTTAACACCTGGGTAGACCGATCGACGAATCCTTTCATCCCATCGGCATCAAACCCCTTCTGGGACATCAGGGCCAGATCATAGACCTGGTTACAGATCAGGGCTGCCATATCCCCAGCCGCAGACTGCCCCCCCTCCTGAATAATCGCCCCTTGACTGAGATTAACCAGGTTCTGGATCAGGGGATGGGCTGTATTCACCAGCAGAATATGCTCCTCTGGGAATTCGACCGTTTGCTGCTGCAGCAGAGCGGTCATTTCCCGCAGCCGTCGCAGAGCCTCCGGCAACAACACCATCGCAGGGGGCGTACTCTGAGGATCATCACCCTTGAGGGCTTCGGTGCGAATCGTGACTTTCGGCTTGTTCAGGGCTTTCTCAAACAGGGCTTTGATCTGTTCACTGCGGGTCTGATTTGTTTTCGGATCCACAATTTCGGCTGCTTTATCTTTTTCGATCAGGGTGTCATCAATGTCAGAATCTACCCTGGAAAACCGCACCTCAGTATGTTCCCGCTCCAGGAACGTGACAAAGTGACTATCAATGAAAGAGTCCATGAACAGGACTTCCAGCCCCTGATTTTTGTGCAGCTCAATATAGGTAGCCTGGGTTACCGCATCCGTGGCATAGAAAACCCGGTTTTCATGGCGTTCTCGATTCCGCTCCAGGTATTCCTTCAGGGTGGTATAGGACGGTCCCTCGCCTTTAGCCTTGGGTGTAACTTCCTGCCAGGCATCCCCCTCCGGAGACTGTACCTCTACGGCAGGGGTATCCGGCTGAGCCTGATTCAGTTGAGCCGTGGTCCGGTAGATCAGAATCTCTTCCACCTGCTTCTTGAACTTGTCATCGTTCAGGGAGCCAAACTTGATAAACGTCCCCAGATCCTGCCAGCAATGGATGTACTGGTCTCGATCGTCCCGGTACAGTTCCTTCAACCGATCGGCCACTTTTTTGGCAATATGGTCAGCGATCCGGCGCACGGTGCGATCGTTTTGCAGGAAGCTGCGGGAGACGTTGAGGGGAATGTCCACGCTGTCGATCACCCCCCGTAGGGGCAGCAGGAATTTAGGAATGACTTCCTCACAGTTGTCACTAACAAAAACCTGGTTGCAGAAGAGTTTGATCTGACCTTTGGTCACATCTACATCCGGCTTCAATTTAGGGAAGTAGAGGATACCGTTGATGATGAAGGGATAGTCCGTATTCAGGTGGACCCAGAGCAGGGGATCTTCCTGGAAGGGATACAGGTAGCGGTAGAACTCCAGGTAGTCTTCTTTGGTCAGATTGCTGGGGGACTCTTTCCAGGGGGCTTTTTGCCGGTTAACCTGTTCCCCATCCAGTTTGATGGACACGGGCATGAAGTCGCAGTAGGTGCGAACCAGTTGCTTAATCCGGCTGGGTTCCAGGTACTCCTGCTCCTCCTCCATCAGGGTCAGGGTGATGGTGGTACCGCGCTGGGTGCGATCGGAGTCTTCCAGGGTGAATTCGGTGGAGCCATCGCAGGACCAGTGCACCGCCTGGGCTCCCTGCTGGTAGGAGAGGGTATCGATTTCAACTCGCTGAGCCACCATAAAGGAGGAGTAAAAGCCCAAACCAAAATGCCCGATGATCTGCTGGTCGGCGGCATTTTTATACTTTTCCACGAATTCTTCTGCACTGGAGAAGGCGACCTGGTTGATGTACTTCTTCACTTCTTCCCCAGTCATGCCGATGCCGTTGTCGGTAATGGCGAGGGTCTTTTTCTCAGGGTCGATGTGGATCTGAATCTCTGGTTCTCCCAAATCACCGGAAAATTCCCCAGAGTGGGAGACCATTTTGAGCTTTTGAATCGCATCAACCGCATTGGAAATCAGCTCTCTCAGGAAAATCTCGTGATCCGAATAGAGCCATTTTTTGATGATGGGGAAGATATTTTCAGTATGGATACTGATATTGCCCTGTTCAAGAACGGTTGCCATAGGTGTGGTTTAGCTCGATGTGTTACAAGGTGTGTGGATCCGATGCATAGAGGCGTGATTGATCACGTCTCTACAGATTGATCACGTCTCTACAGGAGAGGCCGGAGACGCGATCAATCCCGTCTTTACGTGGGGGAGAGATGGGTTGGGAGTATGGGATTGTGCCTATTGTAGGGCGATCGTTTCTGACATTCACCCCAGTGGGAGGGGCAGTGCCCACCCTCCTAGACTACGGATTACCGAACCTGATCTAGGGTACGGCCACATTGGCGATCGCTTTCTTGGTGAAACTGAGGCCGGAGTCACTCCGATCGATGACGATCGTATCGCCTTCCAGAAAGGCATTTTGCAAGAGTTTGGTGGCGATCGGGTTCTCTAACTCTTTCTGGATGGCTCGCTTCAGGGGGCGGGCTCCGTAGACCGGGTCGTAGCCGACTTCAGCGATATAGCTCTGGGCGGCAGGGGTCATTTCCAGGGCAATCTTCTGGTCTTGCAGCAGGCGCTCCAGACGGATGAGCTGGATGCCGACAATCTGGCGTAGTTCATCTCGGGTGAGGGCATGGAATAGGATGATGTCGTCTACCCGATTGAGAAATTCTGGGCGGAAGTGCGATCGCAGGGCATCCAGGACCCGCCGTCGCATCACCTCGTACTGGGAATCGTCCCCAGCAACATCGAGAATGTGGTCGCTCCCAATGTTACTGGTCATGACAATAACCGTGTTGCGGAAATCAACCATCCGGCCCTGGGAATCCGTAATTCGACCGTCGTCCAGCACTTGCAGGAGAATGTTGAACACATCTGGGTGGGCTTTCTCCACCTCATCCAACAACAGCACAGAGTAGGGATGGCGACGGATCGCTTCCGACAGTTGGCCACCCTCTTCATAGCCCACATATCCCGGTGGTGCCCCCACCAGGCGGGAGACGGAATGCTTTTCCATGTACTCCGACATATCAATTCGGACCATGGCATCTTCCATATCAAACAGGGACTGGGCCAGGGCACGGGCGAGCTCCGTTTTGCCGACACCGGTCGGCCCCATGAACAGGAAGGAACCGATCGGTCGGCCTGGGTCTTTCATGCCTGCCCTGGCCCGACGAATTGCCGCTGCCACCGCCTCCACGGCCTCTGTCTGCCCGATCACCCGCTGATGCAGATGCACCTCCAGTTGCAGCAACTTCTGTCGCTCCGACTCCAGCAGCCGGTTGACGGGGATGCCCGTCCACTTGGCCACAATTTCGGCAATGTCCGCTTCGGTGACCTGCTCCCGCAGCAGGGTTGCTCCTTTGGACTGCATTTCCAGAAGTTGGGCTTCCTGGCTCTCCCGTTCCCGTTGTAAGAGGGGTAAGCGACCAAATTGCAGTTCTGCCGCCTTTTCTAAATCGGCTTCTCGCTCGGCCCGTTCAATCTGTAACTTGAGCTGGTCTTCTTCCTTTTTCAATCCGTTGATGGCATCCAGCAAGGCTTTTTCAGCCTGCCACTGGGACTCCAGCTCTTGTTGGCGGGGTTCCAGTTCGGCGATCGACTGCTGTACTCGCTCCAGCCGCTCTTTCGAGCCGTAACTGAGGCGGGTCAGCCCCAACCCCTGACGCTCTTTTTCCAGGGATTGCTCCTCGATCTTGAGCTGGGTGAGGCGACGTTCAATCTGCTCCAGATCTACCGGCTTGGAGGTAATCTCCATTTTCAGTTTGGCGGCAGCTTCATCCACCAGGTCGATCGCCTTGTCGGGCAGAAACCGATCGGCAATATAGCGGGAAGACAGGGTTGCGGCGGCTACCAGGGCCGAATCGGTAATCGTCACCCCATGGTGGACTTCATAGCGTTCCTTCAGGCCCCGCAGGATGGAGATGGTGTCATCGACGCTGGGCTGATCGACAAAGACCTGCTGGAAACGCCGTTCCAGGGCTGCATCTTTCTCAATATGTTTCCGGTACTCATCCAGGGTGGTGGCCCCGATGCAACGCAGCTCCCCCCTGGCCAGCATGGGCTTAAGCAGATTCCCTGCATCCATGGTGCCCTGGGTCGCACCAGCGCCCACGACGGTATGCAATTCATCAATAAAGAGGACAATCTTGCCTTCGGCACTGATCACTTCCTTCAGCACAGCCCGCAGGCGGTCTTCAAACTCACCCCGGTACTTGGCTCCAGCAATCAGGCTACCCATATCCAGGGAAATGAGCTGTCGCTTCTTTAGAGATTCCGGCACATCCCCATTGATGATCCGCTGGGCCAGTCCTTCCGCGATCGCCGTCTTCCCCACTCCCGGTTCCCCAATCAGCACCGGGTTGTTCTTAGTGCGACGAGACAACACCTGCACCACACGGCGAATTTCCTCATCCCGACCGATCACCGGGTCCAGCTTCCCAGCCCGGGCCTGTTCGGTCAGGTCACGCCCATACTTTTCCAGCGCCCCATAACGAGACTCCGGATTCTGGTCCGTCACTTTCTGGCTGCCTCGGAGAGCCTTCGCTGCGGTTTCCAACTGGCGACTGTCTAGATTCACATTGCGACAGAGGCGGCGACCTAACCGATCGTCCTCCGTAAAAGCCAGCAGTATGTGCTCGATCGAGATAAATTGATCCTGCCAGGATTGGCGCAGGGCATCGGTTCGATCCAGCATGGCATCCAGGCTCCGCCCCAGATAAAGCTGGGCTCCATCGGAGACCCGAGGTTGTCGCTGGGTAAAATCCATCAGTTGCTGCACGAAGCGAGCCATCTCTACCCCAGATCGCTCCAGGATCTCCTTCGCCAGACCCTCCTGTTCCAGCAGCGCGATCATCAGGTGCTCCACCTCCAACTGCTGCTGGCGGTAGCGACGGGCGACATCCTGGGATTTTACGATCGCTTCCCAGGCTTTAGCGGTGAATTTACTATCGTCAGTGGGCTGCATGAGCGATGCCGAGCAGAGTAACAGGGCTGAAACATCAGTTTACATCAATTGTAATGCGGTCACCGGGCAGCCGGTCGCCAGTTCCTCGAACAAGAGGGAGGGGATTGACAATCGAGATTTCTTCAGACTAAATTTCTCAGTGTAAGGAAGCTTAAAATGTCGCAACCCTACGCAGACTTCACAGGCTTTTTACATTCTCATGGAGAAAGCCAATCTTAACTTTACCCAATTCTCTTCAGGGAAAGAGTAGATTAAGGAGAAGTGGAAAGTACAACACCTTAACATCGATGACTAAAAAGTTTTTGGCTGCAGCCTCTTTGGCTTTTAGTATCAGTGCTCTCGTCGGTGCTCCTGCCTTCGCTGGCACCCTGACGAATCCTTCCATCGGTGGCACTGCTCCCTCAGATTATTTGACCTACGATGCCAACAATGTAAACACCTTTGTAGTGCCCAACACCCCGGCTAACCTGCAAAAGGTGTTGGGTGGAGACGCCACCAGTCCCACTGGAAACGTAGAGGTGTTCGCCAACAGCGAAGCCCTCACTCCAGCTCAGTTTGCTGCTTACAATCAGGAAACCACCCTGCAGGGCACGATCGGCGGCTTGCCCATCACCCTCAGCAGCCTCACCTTTGCTGATTGGAACACCAATAACTTTGGGAAAACCTGGCTGAGTGCAGCTCTGGCTGCCAATGGCTATACCCAAAATGCAGACTTTGTCGTTCCCATTATCAACAAATCCCTTTACACCCTGTTTGTTGAGGCGGGTGGCCTCCAGCGCTTTAGCGACCCCAACTTCTCCTACGTTAACCAGGACGACCAAACTGGAGACATCACGATTGGGTTGGCTGGGCATCTGGATGCCAGAGATGTTGTCCTGAGTCCGACCATCTGGGCCATTGCAGAAAGCTTCCGGACCGCAGACAAAAAGGGGCAAGCGGTTCAGATTAGCGAAGTCTTCAAATACAACTACAACGGTCAGATCGGGTACGGGTACAGCTTCTCTGCAACCCCCTCAGGTCTGTTCGAGTTAGGCGATCAGAAGTCCCACAATGGGAACTACGAAATTGTCCTCAAGGGTGTTCCGCCCCAATCCGTTCCAGAACCTTCTATTGTTCTGGGTCTGATGGGCCTCGGAGGTCTAGCTCTCACCCGACGCAAGCCAAGCCAATCAGCCTAGTTCTCGATGGTTTAACAACACTTTCCTGACCTTTGAAGGGCACAATCAACTGTGCCCTTTTCTGCGTTAAGACTTTACCTGCAGCAACAGTTGCTGGATCTCCTGAGCCAGTTGCTTCAATCGCACTGGTTTCGGCAGATAGCAGTTTGCCCCTGCCGCCAGACAGTTTTCCCGATCGCCCACCATCGCCAGGGCTGTCAGGGCAATGATGGGAAGCTGCCCCAAGGCCATCTCCGTGCGAATGTGGCGAATTGCTTCCAGGCCATCCATCTCCGGCATCTGAATATCCATGAGGATCAAATCTGGTTTTTCGGCCTTGACCGCAGCGATCGCCTCTACCCCATTCCTGGCCAGGATGAACCGATAACCCACATTTTCCAGATAGCCCTGAATCATTTCCACATTGGCCTCATTATCCTCAGCCAGTAAAATGAGCGGCGCATGATCGACCGCTAGCGCCGACAGGGGCTGTTCTACCAGAGGGGTGGGAGGCAATTCGGGCGATCGGGCAGCACTGGCCTGGCTCTCAAGGTAAGGCAGGATGAGCGTAAAGCAACTTCCCTCCCCTAGCTGACTCCTGAGTTGAACCTGCCCACCATGTAATGCGACAATACGTTGGACCAGGGCTAACCCCAATCCGGTGCCAGAATATTGCCGACTGAGGCTGCTGTCAATCTGCATAAAAGGCTGAAAAAGCTTATCTTGATACTCCGGAGCTATCCCAATCCCATTGTCTTCCACCTCAAAATAGAGGAGCACCGGGGAAGACGGCCCAGCCAAAGCTGGGGTTGCCAGCGGTCCAGATTCTGGAACTTCTGCTCTGAACCGAAGCGCGACGCTCCCCCCCTCCGGCGTGAACTTGACCGCATTTCTGAGCAAATTGATCAAGACCTGACGGATGCGACGATCGTCAACGTAAATCGTTTCGATCGAGGAGTCAATGTGCTGGGTAAGCTGGATTTGTTTTTTGAAAGCAACCTGTTTCACAAAGGTTAAACTGGTTTCACAGAGGCTTTGAACGGACGTATCCGTAAACTCCAGTTCCAGTTTGCCCGCTTCGATTTTAGATAAGTCAAGAATATCGTTAATCAGCTCCAGTAGATGTTTTCCACTTCTTTCAATCGTGGCGATCGCCTTATTCTGCCCCGCCGTCAGAGATCCGAAGACGGTATCCTGTAGCCCTTCGGCCATCCCCAGGATGGCATTCAGGGGAGTCCGTAATTCATGACTCATATTGGCGAGAAACTCGTCCTTCAGACGAGTCGCCCGGGCCAGTTCCTCATTGGCCCGGATGAGCTGTTGGTTCGCTGTTTGGGTCTGGGCTTCCGCCTGCTTCAGATGGGTGATATCAAAGTTAACGCCCGTCACCACCAGGGGAACGCCCTGGGCATCTCGCTGGACAATGCCATAGGCTTTGATAAACCGGATCTCTCCCTGGGGATGAATCACCCGGAACTCTGTGTCATAGTCTTTGTCACCGCGAGCAGCCTGCTGACCTGCCAGCTCAGCTGCGGCCTGGTCGTCGGGATGGATGCAGTTGAGCCAGGCCATATAAGTTCCTGGAAAATGCTCGGGGCTGGTGCCATACAGTTGATGCATCCGGTGATCCCAATGCAGCACATCCTGGAGGATGTCATACTTCCAGATGCCAAACCCCCCAGAACGGATAGCCAGTTGCAACTGCAGGTTAGCCTGTTGCAACTCCACCGTCCGTTGGGCCACCCTGCTCTCCAGATCCTGGTTCAACTGCTGGAGAGCCTCTAGGGCAGCCTGGCGTTCCAGTTCTGCTGTAGCTCGGGCTGCAAACACCTGCAGCATGGCGATCGCCCGTTGTGGATGCATCAGGGGCTTATCATCCAGGATGCATAAATTCCCGATCCACTCCCGCTGAGCATTGATCAGGGAAACACCAACGTAGGATTCCGCCGCCAAATCCGCCAGAGGGCCATGGTGAGGAAACTGTTCTTGCACATGGCTCGGACAATAGTAGAGCCCCTGCTCGGATGTCAGCGCACAGGGACCCTCTTCCAGGGACAGGGTGAGATTGGGACGCAGTTGACCATCAGCCCAGAAGGTAGAGGTTGCATAACTGTCCCCCTGGCGACAGGCTATAACGACATAGCGCACCCCCAGTGCCGTTGCAATATACTGGGCCAGAGCCGGGAAAAAGTTCTCCCCAACCACCGCAGCAGCCCCTTCCACCAGACTCTGGAGATCTGCTTCCGCCTGTTTGCGATCCGTAATATCTCGCACAATAACCAGAACCTCGTTCTCCCCGCAAACGGAAACTCGGACCTCTTCTGTCCGATGTTCCTGATCCACATCAACCTGCTGTTCATAGATCTGCACCCTCTCCGTTTGCAACGCCTGCCGAATATGCATCATCCGCAGATCAATCAGTTCAGGAGGTAACGCACTCTCATAGATGTTTCTGCCGAGCAGTTCCGATCCCCCCAAGGCATGGAATCCTTTCGGGGGAAACAGATCCAGATACGTGCCTTCCCCCGTCATCCGGAGAATGAAGTCCGGCAGGGCATCAATCAAAGCGCGCTGTTTACTTTCACTCTGGCGCAAGGCTGTTTCCGTCCGTTTGCGTTCGATCGCTAAGCCAGCCAGGTTCACCATGCCACCCACCAGTTCCCAAATGTTGAGGGTGGGGGCACAAGGCTGCCGGTAGTACAGGGCAAAAGTGCCCAGAATTTCGCCAGATTTGGCCCGAATGGGAAGGGACCAGCAGGCCCGCAGGCCATATTGCAGGGCCAGATCCCGATAGTTCTGCCAGAGCACATCCGTCGCAATATCCACCACCACCACCGGTTCTCCCCGATAGGCTGCCGTTCCACAGGAACCAACCTGGGGTCCGATCTCGACACCATCAATGGCCTGGCTGTAAGCTGGGGGTAAACTGGGGGACGCACCATGGTACAGATGCTCTCCCCGCAGCAGCAACACCGAGGCCAGCATTCCCTCGACCTGGGCTTCGATGGTTTGCAGCAACACCGTCAGGATTTCAGCCAGGGGGGCATCTTGGACCAGCAACTCCAGCACTCGCCGTTGCCCCGCCAGCAATTCCCCCTGGCGTTGACGATGGAGCTCGTCCTGTTTGCGTTCCATAATATCCGTGCTGACGCCTACATATCCCAGGACAACCCCCTCCTGATCACGAATCAGACTGTTGGCCAGATAAACCGGCAGGATGGTCCCATCCTTGCGACAAAAAGTAAATTCCCCCTCCCAGTCCCCCTGAGTTTGTAAACCCCGGAAAATCTCCATAGCTTTGGGATAGCAGTCCTGCGGGACGAGCAACTCCATAATTCTGCGTCCCAGAGCTTCGGCTGCAGTCCACTGATAGAGCTGCTCGGCATAGTGATTCCAGTAAATCACCTGCCCGGTCATATCCGTTGCAATCACCCCATGACAAACCTGTTCCAGCAGGGAAGCCTGGAAAGCGATTTGCTGTTGCGTCCGTTGCCGATCGCGCAGTTCTTCCCCCACCTGGTCATGCAATTCTCGCTGGTGAATGGCGATCGCAAGCTGCACAGCAATCTGGTCCATCAAGCTCACATCAGACCCCAGCCAATGGTGGGAGCCTCGACAATGGTGGGCCACCAGCAACCCCCAAAGCTGTTGATTCACCAAAACCGGCACAACCAGATTGGCCTTGACCTGAAACCGTTCCAGCAACTGCCGGTGGCAGTCCGTCAGGTTAGCCTGCTCCAGGTCAGGGCTGATCCAGTGATAGCCTCGACCATATCTTTCGCCGCCATTCTCCTGAAAGCAGGTGTCTGCAATCTGTTGAGCCAGGGCAGAAGACCAGCCAGGGGCGACCGACTCGAGTGCATCCCAGTTTTGTAAGACTCATTTTGAGAATTGACCATTCAGGTAAGCACAGCGCTGCTTGAGTACCTGTGGTACGTTGTCCTTTTCCCACTGTGCTCCCGATATCTTGATGCGCTGCCCGATTTGTTTGACCGTCGATTCAATCGCACCAGAACCAATGGAGATGCCTTCGGCTTGATAATAGCCGTAGTTGACAATCCGCTGTCGATGCTTACTGAGGTAGCCAATGAAAGTCGAAACCCGCTCGTGTTTCCAATCGTCAAACTGGGCGATTGCCCCCTCGATATCGCCCTGCCACAAGCAAGCTTCTACCGCCCCTAAGCGTTGCTGTGACCCTCCAACCTTGCCCAAATTCTCAACCAGGTGATACCAATCCAAGATCTCCCGTCTTTGGGTCGAGGGGCCAATTTGGGTATAAATATTCCAGATGCCATCATGCCCATCTCCCAGGCAGGTGAGCGGGTCAGACAGCGCCTGATTATTGACCCAGTGGGTCAATTGCTCGTTGTCCTGGAAAAAAGCAGCAACGCAACMCTCATGCAGATTCACCCCCTTGTAATCTCGCCATTC
>NZ_MQTZ01000064.1 GCF_001939115.1 Leptolyngbya sp. 'hensonii'
TAAACTGGTGCCCTCACTGTGAGCTTGCAGGACTTGTTGAATTTGCTCTGGACTGACGTGACGGTAGTAGTAGAGGGTGTCAAAACTCTCTGAGAAGGTTTGTTGGCACCCCAGGCAAAAGTAGCGTTGATGCCCATTCGGCATCTTGCCATGCTTGTGAGTCTTAGAATGACCGCAGAGCTTACATTCCATAGCTTGAGTAGGTGAATCGTTGATTCCTTACTCTACCAGACCCACATCAGTTTGACGCACTACCGTGCATTGTCAGTAACGTGCATTCCTCCATTTAACTAATTAGCCACTTCAATCAGCCACTTACTGAGGTAGATCAGCCATGAATCAGACACTTAACAGAGCATTGCTTAAGCTATCTAATCCATCCATTTACTCACTAACCCACAATAAATTAGTGACTTGAATGGGTGACTTTAGGTTGGTGGTTGAGTCCTCTGCTTTAGTTCAAGGTTGTGCAAGGTAAGACACGCAGGAAAAGAGACAAAAACGCTCAATCTTTACCAAATCACGCACAAGCCGACCAAAGCACGTCCTCTCCTATTTTGATGGTTGCTACGAACTGTTGCTGCAAGACGAATGTTGGAAATCAAATGCAGAAAACAAATGTTGCTAGATCTGTTGCTAGATTTCTTGCTAGATCTGTTGCTAGATTAGTCTACTGTAAGGGGTTCAGGGAAGGAGGCATTGCCCTGAAAGCCAAGCTTTTCGTATGCCTGTATTTAAGATAACAAGTTCCCCTGCAAAGGAGAATGGAGGTTAACAGAAGTTTGCAAGCATTCACTTCGAGCAGGATAAATCTGGGAGTAAGCGAGACGCTATCACTGGCGTAGATGCCAGCATGACCCTGGGGTTTTCCCTGCAGTTGCCTTGACCCTCCCATGGCAAATTGCCATAACGGGTGAAGATACCCTCAAAGCAAATGGAGGGGGTCATTGCCCCCCTCCATTTGCTTTAACCCCTTGCTTTAACCCCTTGCTTTAACCCCTTGCTTTAACCCCTTGCTTTAACCCCTTGCCCAAAAAGCCTCTGCAGGGATGTAATGTCTAGCGCTAAACAAGCGGTGCGCTGGTTCTAGTAATTCCAGGCAGTAATTTGCTTTTGTTCTGCTTCCAACAGAACCACCAGAGCTTGATTTCCCTGTTCCCGGGCAATTTCTAACCGGTGCTGCAGGTTATTTAGCAGATTGGCCTGATGAATTTTGGACACATATTGCTTCGGCAAAGTTGACGGGACAGAAACTGGCTTGGCTGCAGCCTTGCTAGCCGGTTTTACCGTTGTTGTCACCGCACCTTGAGTATTGCGACTCACATGGTAAGAGACACCCCGATAGATCAAGTCACACTCTGCTGGCGCGGGAGGCTGATGGGAAGGTGCCTTCGGATCAATTTGAATATTGACTCCCCGATAGGTCAGTGTGTAGGGGGCTTGAGGAAACAGGTCAGGGTTAACCGCTTTGGGTTCGCTGAGATCGTACTCGTAAACAGTGCCACGATAGATGAGTTTCATAGTTTCGCTTCTCCAACGACTTTTTGTTTGCAATCTTCTGTCTGCAATCTTTATTTGCAGGTAATTGCAATATTTGCAATTACTTGCAATGCGTTGCCTTCAGGTGAAGAGAAGCGCGTTCCTTCAGGAATGACCCTTACTTCCGTCCCCTTCTTGGGATAGACCTTATCCTTTCAGACTAGTTATACTTACCTAGTGGGGATGAACGATTTTTCTTCTGTATCTAAATTTACCATTTTATAAAAAAAATGGCAAATCACCCTTGAGGGTGAATTTCTCAATTCTGATCCATTCACCCCTGCTGACAGTCCTGGTTGACAGGGTCTGGTTGCCAATTTGAGCCTGCAATCTCCAGAAAACGCTGAACGGTGGGAGAGGGATGAACTCGCCAGATCAGGGCGAGTTCTACGGTTGGGGTCTCCTCCTGGAGTGTCTTGTAGACCACACCCTGGCGCTGGAGATTTTGCAGGGATGCTGGAACGATCGCCACCCCCATTTCTGCTGCAACCAGGCTCACGATCGTCTGCATCTGGATAGCCTCCTGAGCAATCTGAGGGCTAAATCCGGCCTGACGACACAGACTGATGATGGGGTCATACAAACCCGGGGCTAAAGAGCGTGGAAACAAAATGAAGGACTCCTGGAACAGAGATTTAGTCGCAACGTGAGTCTGAGTTGTCAAGATGTGAGATTCGGGTAAGGCAACGATCAGGGATTCTTGAAAAATCACCGTTGAATGGATGGTGCTCCCCTTTACAGGGGGGCGTACAAAACCAATATCTATTCGTCCTTCCTGTAGCCAGCGCAGTTGTTGATCTGTGGTTAATTCTTGCAATTCCAGCGTAACGGTAGGGGTTTGGGAACGAAAGGCCCTCAGAATCGGTGGTAAAACATTGTAAGCAGCAGAGCCAACAAACCCAACCCGCAAGTGTCCAGCTTCCCCCCGGTGAGCCTGTTGCCCTAACTGAATCGCTTGTTCCAGTTGCTGCAAAATATCCTGACATCGCCCCAAGAACAGTTGTCCAGCTTCTGTCAGTTGAACCTTGCGCTTGGTTCGATAAAAAAGCTGAAATCCTAGTTCCACTTCCAGTTGACGGATCTGTTGACTGAGGGGAGGCTGGGCAATGTGCAGTCTCTCTGCGGCGCGACCAAAATGCAATTCCTCAGCCAGAATAATAAAGTAGCGCAGGTGTCGCAATTCCATAATGTTAGGCTTCAGTAATCTCCAACGTCTGATTGACCGACACAACTGCTGAAACCCTGATTGACTGACAAAACCTTTCCCGTCGGCTAGGTGAAACAGAGCAAAACCCAACAGGGTCAAGGCTTTTACCTTGGGTTTCGGACCTCAACCCCACGGACGAGATTTCCAGGGTTTCAGGGGTTGTGTCAGTCAACCAGGCTGAAACCAGGTTTCATGCTAACTTTTTGAGGGATAGGCTTGATTAAGCCCTAACATAGATCACACTTTAAACAGGCCCATCTGGAACACTTCCCCGTATTTATTAAGACCAGCTTATGGAGTCAACTCTCACTAAATCTGAGCAGAAAAAGGGGTATATTTCAAACTCCACTTTAACCTTGGTAGCTATCGCTACTACATTCTTTCCGCGTGTCTTGATTTCTTTGAAAATCCCCTCCCTGATTAACTTCCTTCACTTTGCAGCTGTTCCCTTAGCCTGTGGCTCTACACTTTTAAAATCTCGCAGCAAGGATCCAAGGCAAATTGCAACAGCCCGATCGATTCTGATCGGATTATTCCTGCTTCTGGGAACCATCTTTGCCAGTGCCTTACTGAATGACGCAGGGTTTATTAATGCTGTCCTCAGCTTTCTACTATTAGCTGAGCCTTTTATGTTGTTGCTAACTATTGTTAGTCTACCCCTGACAGCAGAAAATTTTATTCGATTTCGAACCTTGATCATTCGATTTGCCCTAACCAATATCATATTTACCTACATTCAAAGATATGTTTTCCAGCGCCATAAGCTACCTGGGCTGGAAGACAATATCACGGGCGTTTTCATTGGGCAAGGTGCAGGGCATGTCATTTCATCATCGATTTCTTTGACTTTTGCTGTTTACTATTTTGTTGGGATGAAAAGCCAACCCATCTGGCTCAGAGGGTTGATAGTTTTGATTATTTTCAATCAGGTTATTATTTCTGATACAAAGCAGGTTTTACTATCCTTTATTGTTGGTTATATGCTTTTGCATCTAATTAACATCAAAAATCCTGCAAAAACTTTAATATATCTAATTGCAGGAAGTTGTTTTATTGGCATCTTTCTTTGGGCTATCTATAACTTTGAATTCCTTAGTGGTTTCACGACCTGGATTCGCCCTGAGATCTACGGCCCAGATGGCGAAGCAACGCGACTAAAATTTGCAGCTTTCCGAATAGCTCCCCAATATTTTACCTCTCCCCTTAACTGGCTATTTGGCCTTGGTCCGGGGCATACTGTAGGCCGATTAGGAGGCTGGATGTTAGAGATCTATTGGGATTTGCTAAAACCCCTTGATGCTACGGTTCATCCTGTCAGTGTTCTTGTTTGGAGAGCAGTAGGTGAAAGTTGGCTAGGCAACCAATCCAGTATGTTTTCGCCGTTGTTTGGCTGGGCAGGAATTTGGGGAGACCTGGGGTTTGTAGGCCTAGGTGTGTACTTTTATCTTGGCTTTCTGATCTGGAATTATGTTTGTTTAGGAGAAATTGCCAAATATTTAGTCCTAACCATTTTCGTTTTTGGATGTATCTTTTCTCAGTTAGAGGAACCTAGCTATATGCTCTTTGTAGTTGCAATTATCGGCTTACAATGGCACGAACATCGCAATAAAAATCTGGTTTAATATACTAAGGATCGAAAACTAAATAAAGTAGGGGTTTGGGGGCAACGCCCCTGCACCCCAATTGTTCATCTTATTTAATTCGTGATCCTAAATCCTATGACAATATATCGACGATTTATTCTGTCACTATACTTTTTTATCCTTCTGGGCTTAATCCAGATGGATGCAGCATTTGCACAGACTGAGGGGACGGCAAAAAGAGACAAAAGACAACCCCCTGCTCAAGTTGCCGTGCAAATTGTAGTATCTGTGGTTATTCTTAAATTGATCGAAAATTGGGTTATCCCCTAATTACCCTCCAGTGGTTTCCAGGGTTGGATCTGGTCATTGCAGCAGCTTTCACGAGTATAGGGCAATGGGGGTGCGGTCTTTCCCCCAGCCTTCTTACCCAGCAATAATTTGACCCACAATCTCATTCTGCGCCTGGTTGCTTCTGCGGGCCGGTTGTAATAGGGGGAGCAGGACGGTAAAGGTGGCCCCCCGATCTTTGCCTTCGCTATGGACCTGCACCCTGCCTCCATGCAATTCCACCAAATGCCGGACGATCGCCAATCCCAGTCCCAATCCCCCATGGGAGCGGGTACTGCTGCTATCCGCCTGACGGAAGCGATCGAACACATAGGGCAGAAAATCCGGTGAAATACCGATACCGGTATCGGTGACCGTGAGTTGCGCGTAGGTGTCATTGGTCACGGGTTGTTGATCATTCGTCATTAATTCTGGATTGGATTTAGAACTATGGCCCCATGACGATTGCCCCGTAACCAATAGCAAGTTGATCTCTACTTGGCCTCCCTGGGGAGTGAACTTGATGGCATTGGAGAGCAAATTCCAAATAATTTGTTTGAGTCGTTCTGGATCTCCTGAAACCGTACAGGTTGTGGAGTCTAGCCGGGTTTTCAGACCTATGGATTTGGCCTCGGCTTGGGGATGCATCGCTTCCACAGTGACTTCAATTACCCCTACCAGATCAACCGGCGAGATCGACAGGTGAAGCTTGCCCCGAATGATGCGGGAAATATCCAGGACATCATCAATCAGGCGAGCCTGAGATCGGGCATTCCGTCCGATCGTTTCCAGCGCTCGGGCCGTGGTTGCTGCATCCAGGTTTCTGGTTTGCAGTAGCCTGGACCAACCCAGAATTGAATTCAGAGGGGTCCGCAGTTCATGGGAAACAAGGGCGAGAAACTCATCTTTCATTCGGTTGGCCGCTTCTGCCTGCTGACGAGCAGCCTGTTCCTGCAGCACCTGCTCCCGAATGGCTTCTGCCTGCTTCCGTTCTGTGATGTCTTCCAGGGTACCCACATGGCCCATCAAGGCCCCGTGGTCAGAGAACAGGGGCGATGTCCGAACATGGGCCCAGCACAAGCTACCATCCCCCCGTTGAAAGCGGTATTCATAGGAGAAGGTCTGGTGGTTTCGGATATTCTGGGTCCAATCTGCCATCGCCCTTGCCCGATCGTCAGGATGGAGGAATTGAGTCCAGCCTTCCTCCAAACTCTCTTCCAGGGTGAATCCACAGATAGCCTGACATTGGGGATTGGTGTAGGTACAGCGTCCGGCAATATCCAGCAGAAAAATACCCACGGGAGAACAGGCACTGAGGGAGCGGAAGCGGGCTTCACTCTGGCGCAATTCTGCATTGATGACCATCAACTGCCTGGATTGCCGTTCGACCTCAGCCGTTTTCTTATACAGGTCCACAAACACCGAGACTTTGGAAAGCAAAATCTCCGGATTAATCGGCTTCATCAAATAATCCACAGCCCCTAGGGCATATCCCTTGAAAATCAAAGTATCACTGGTGTTAAAGGCTGTCAGGAAAATGATGGGGGTATTCCGCGATCGTTCCCGCTGTCGGATCAGGGTGGCCGTTTCGAATCCGTCGAGCATGGGCATCTGCACATCCAGCAAGACCACGGCAAAATCCTGATTCAGCAAGCATCGGAGTGCTTCCGTACCCGACTGCGCTTTCACCAAATTTTGACCCAGTCTGCCTAAGATAGCCTCTAGCACCAGCAGATTTTCTGGATGGTCATCAACCAGGAGCACATTAACGGTCAACTCGTCCTGCATGGAACTATCCCTATCGATATAACCAAACTCGGAGCAAAGAAATCAAGTGTTCTGTATCCACGGGTTTTGTAATGTAATCAGAAGCGCCTGCTGCCAGACACTTTTCCCGATCCCCCTTCATTGCTTTTGCGGTCAGGGCAATGATGGGCAGGGTTTCCCGTGAGGGCATCTGACGCATGGCCTGCATGGTTTCGTAACCATCCATCTCCGGCATCATCACATCCATCAGGACAATGACGATCGCTGCATCACCCTCTAACAGAGCAATTCCATCCTGACCATTCTCGGCATACAGCACCTGCATCTGGTAGCGCTCTAGCAGGCTGGTGAGGGCAAAAATATTGCGGACATCATCATCCACAATCAGAATTTTTTTGCCTGCCAGAATGGGATCAGTTTGATGGAGTTGAACCAGCATCAGTTGCTGGGTAGTGGGCATATTGGTCTGAATGCGATGTAGAAAAAGAGCTGTTTCATCCAGCAATCTTTCTGGTGACTGGGCATCTTTCATGATGATGCGATCAGCGATGCATTGGAGTTCAGCCGTCTGCTGAGGGGTCAGATCTTGCCCGGTGTAAATGATAATGGGCAAGCGTTCCGACGCGAATTCCTGCCGGATCCGCTCAATCAGTTCCGGGCCACTCATATCAGGCAGCCCCAGATCTAGCACCATACAGTCAAATTGATCGGCCTTCAAGGCTTCCAG
The DNA here is from genome assembly GCF_001939115.1 of Leptolyngbya sp. 'hensonii'. Taxonomy (GTDB): domain Bacteria; phylum Cyanobacteriota; class Cyanobacteriia. The sequence goes on from NZ_MQTZ01000064.1 coordinate 7,151, forward strand.
AGCTTCTGCGCCAGTACCCACAGCCGTACTACTGACATCTTCGGCCCCAACCAACTCCTGAATACTGTGTCGCTGGCTGGCGTCATCTTCCACAATCAGCAGATGCCTGACGGGTCGTTCCACAAACTCCTTCAGTCGGGCCAGAGCCTGGGCCAGAACTTCGCTGCGAATGGGTTTTTCTAAAAAGGCGATCGCCCCCTGCTTCAGACCTCGTTGTTCCCCGGCTTCGGCAGACATCAAATGCACAGGAATATGGCGGGTGCGGAGGTTGTGTTTCAAGCGATCAAGAACCATCCATCCGTTCAGACCGGGCAAGCACAGATCCAGCATGATCGCAGCCGGTTGAAACTCCTGGGCCATCGTCAGTCCCACATCCCCTCTGGGAGCTACCAGTCCCTTGAATCCCTGACGGCGAGCCATGTCTAACAGAATGCGGGCAAAGTGGGTGTCATCTTCGATCACCAGCAGGATCCGATCGCCAGGTTGGATGGTTTCCCGATCGTCCTCCAACTCATTTTCCAGCAGCCAGGCAGCCGTCTGGGCCTGGGACGTGTGCAGGGGCAGGGGTTCCCAAGCCCCTTCTCCCGATCGTCCCCCGGCCAGTATCATCCCCTCTCTGGACCTGCCGATCTCTGGTGACAGGTACGTTTGGGGTAGGTAAAGGGTAAATGTACTGCCCTGACCCAATTCACTGACCAGACAAATTTCACCCCCCAGCAACCGGGCAATTTCCCGACTGATCGAGAGGCCCAGTCCTGTCCCCCCATACTTGCGGGAGGTGGTGCCATCGGCCTGCTGGAAGGCTTCAAAAATCACCTGCTGCTTTTCAGCAGCAATTCCCACCCCCGTATCGCTAACCGCAAAGGCAATCACCGTATCGGCGCGATTCAGGGTCTGTTGTTCCGCACTCCAGCCTTCCGTGGCTACAGTGACATCCAGGCGCACCTGGCCCTGGTCGGTGAACTTAAAGGCATTAGAGAGCAGGTTTTTCAGCACCTGCTGTAATCGTTTGGAATCAGTGTAAATACTGCGCGGTACCTGGGGACCGACGCTGATCGTGAAGTCAAGCTTTTGATCTTGAGCCACCTGGCGGAAGGTCTGCTCAATCTGGTTCCGTAAATCCGTAAACAGGGTCTGATCAATTTCCACGGACATCGTGCCGGACTCAATTTTGGCCAGATCCAGAATGTCGTTAATCAGCTCCAGCAGATCATTTCCAGCCGCGAAGATAGTGCGGGTATATTCCACCTGTTTGGGCATCAGGTTGCCTTCGCTGTTCTCCGCCAGCAAACGGGCCAGAATCAGCAGACTGTTCAGGGGAGTTCGCAATTCATGGGACATGTTAGCCAGGAATTCTGACTTGTAGCGGGAACTCAGGGCTAATTGTTCAGCCTTTTCCTCCAGAGATCGTCTTGCCTGTTCAATTTCCCGGTTCTTCCGCTCCACCTCCCGGTTTTGCATCGCCAGCAGTTCGGCTTTTTCTTCCAGTTCCTCATTGGTCTGTTGCAGTTGTTCCTGCTGTTGTTTCAGCAGTTCTTCCGACGCCTTCAAGGATTGGGCCTGTTGCTCCAGGCGTTTGTTGGTGCCCGTGAGTTCTTTCTGCTGGGTTTGCAGTTCTTCAGCCAGAGATTGGGATTGCTTCAGCAGTTCCTCTGTTCGCATGCTGGCTGCGATCGTGTTGAGGACGATCGCGATACTTTCTGTCAGTTGGTCAAAGAAAGTCAGGTGAATTTCACTGAAGCGCCGGAAAGAGGCCAGCTCGATCACTGCCGTGACCTGACCCTCAAACAACACGGGCAGGACCACCACATTCAGGGGAGTCGCTTCCCCCAGCCCAGAACTGATCTTGATGTAATCACCAGGCACTTCACTCAATAAGATCCGCTCCTTCTCCAGAGCACATTGCCCCACCAGCCCTTCCCCCAACTGGAAACGGTTTGCCAGATGCTTGCGTTCCCGGTAGGCATAGGTGCTGAGCAGCTTCAGATAAGACGAATGGGATTCACTGGTTTCCATCAGGTAGAAGACGCCATGCTGGGCTGACACCAGAGGAGCCAGTTCCGACAGGATCAATTTGGAAACCGTTTCCAGATCCCGCTGTCCCTGGAGCATGCGGGTGAACTTGGCCAGGTTGGTTTTCAGCCAGTCTTGCTCGGTGTTCTTCTGCGTCGTTTCCCGCAGGTTGGCAATCATCTGGTTAATGTTGTCCTTCAGGATGGCCACTTCTCCTTCGGCCTGCACGTTGATCGATCGGGTCAGGTCGCCCTTGGTCACTGCAGTGGCAATTTCAGCGATCGTTCGAATCTGGGTGGTCAGGTTGGCCGCCAGTTCATTCACGTTATCCGTCAGCGCCCGCCAGGTTCCAGAGGCCCCGGGTACTTTGGCCTGACCTCCCAGTTTCCCCTCAATCCCGACTTCCCGCGCCACCGTGGTCACCTGGTCGGCGAAGGTGGCCAGCGTATCGATCATTTCGTTAATCGTATCGGCCAGGGTTTCAATTTCACCTTTTGCCTCCAGCATCAACTTTCGCTTCAGATCCCCGTTGGCCACCGCCGTCACCACCTTGGCAATCCCCCGCACCTGGGCTGTCAAGTTGCCCGCCATGAAATTCACCGAGTCCGTCAGATCCTTCCAGGTGCCCGCTACCCCTTTCACATCCGCCTGACCCCCTAGAATGCCTTCCGTGCCCACCTCCCGGGCCACCCGCGTTACCTCGGAGGCGAAGGAGTTGAGCTGGTCCACCATGACATTGATCGTGTCCTTCAGTTCCAGAATCTCACCCTTCACATCCACCGTGATCTTCTTCGACAGGTCTCCATTCGCCACCGCCTTGGTCACTTCCGCGATGTTCCGCACCTGGGCCGTCAGGTTGCCCGCCATCGAATTCACCGAGTCGGTCAGGTCCTTCCAGGTGCCCGCCACCCCCCGCACATAAGCCTGCACGCCGAGTTTCCCTTCCGTGCCCACCTCCCGGGCCACCCGCGTTACCTCCGAGGCAAAGGAACTCAACTGGTCCACCATCGTGTTGATCGTATTTTTCAGCTCCAGAATCTCACCCTTCACATCTACGGTGATCTTCTTGGACAAGTCCCCATTGGCCACCGCCGTCGTCACCTCGGCAATGTTCCGCACCTGGGCCGTCAGACTACCCGCCATGGAGTTCACGGAGTCGGTCAGGTCTTTCCAGGTGCCCGCCACTCCCGGCACCTGGGCCTGCACCCCCAGCTTTCCTTCCGTGCCCACCTCCCGGGCCACCCGTGTCACCTCGGAGGCAAAGGAGTTGAGCTGGTCCACCATCGTGTTGACGGTGTTTTTCAGCTCCAGAATCTCACCCTTCACATCCACGGTAATTTTCTTCGACAAGTCCCCATTGGCCACCGCTGTCGTCACTTCGGCAATGTTCCGCACCTGGGCCGTCAAACTACCGGCCATGAAGTTGACGGAGTCGGTCAAGTCCTTCCAGGTGCCCGCCACGCCGCGTACCTCCGCCTGGCCGCCCAGCTTTCCTTCCGCCCCCACCTCCCGGGCCACCCGCGTCACCTCGGAGGCAAAGGAGTTGAGCTGGTCCACCATGATGTTGATCGTGTTTTTCAGCTCCAGGATCTCACCCTTCACATCTACAGTGATCTTCTTGGACAAGTCCCCATTGGCCACCGCCGTTGTCACCTCGGCAATGTTCCGCACCTGGGCCGTCAGGTTCCCCGCCATCGAATTCACGGAGTCAGTCAGGTCCTTCCAGGTGCCCGCCACCCCTGGCACCTCTGCCTGCACCCCCAGTTTTCCCTCTGTTCCCACCTCCCGGGCCACCCGTGTCACCTCGGAGGCAAAGGAGTTGAGCTGGTCCACCATCGTGTTGATTGTGTTTTTCAGCTCCAGAATCTCGCCCTTCACATCCACCGTGATCTTCTTGGACAGGTCCCCATTGGCCACCGCTGTCGTCACTTCCGCAATGTTCCGCACCTGGGCTGTCAAACTACCGGCCATGAAGTTGACGGAGTCGGTCAGGTCTTTCCAGGTGCCCGCCACGCCGCGTACCTCCGCCTGGCCGCCCAGCTTCCCTTCCGCCCCCACCTCCCGGGCCACCCGTGTCACCTCGGAGGCAAAGGAGTTGAGCTGGTCCACCATCGTGTTGACGGTGTTCTTCAGCTCCAGAATCTCGCCCTTCACATCTACAGTGATCTTCTTGGACAGATCCCCATTCGCCACCGCCGTCGTCACTTCCGCGATGTTTCGCACCTGCCCCGTCAGGTTCCCCGCCATGGAGTTCACGGAGTCGGTCAGGTCCTTCCAGGTGCCCGCCACCCCCGGCACCTCTGCCTGCACCCCCAGCTTTCCTTCCGTGCCCACCTCTCGCGCCACTCGCGTCACCTCCGAGGCGAAGGAGTTGAGCTGGTCCACCATGACATTGATCGTGTCCTTCAGCTCCAGGATCTCGCCCTTCACATCCACTGTAATTTTTTTAGACAGATCCCCATTGGCCACTGCTGTCGTTACTTCCGCGATGTTCCGCACCTGGGCCGTCAGGTTCCCCGCCATCAGATTCACGGAGTCGGTCAGATCCTTCCAGGTGCCCGCCACCCCTGGCACCTGAGCCTGTACCCCCAGCTTTCCTTCCGTGCCCACCTCCCGGGCCACCCGCGTCACTTCCGAGGCAAAGGAGTTGAGCTGCTCCACCATCGTATTGACGATCCGGGCTGTTTGCAGGAACTCACCCTGCAACGGTCTGCCATCGATTTCTGTCGCGATCGCCTGAGACAAATTTCCATTCGCTACCGCCCGGATCACCCGAGCCGTCTCTGCTGTGGGCTGCACCAAATCTGTGATCAGGGTGTTCACCGAATCCACACTGGCTCGCCAGGAGCCTCTGGCACTGCCCAGAGAGGCCCGCTCGTTAATTTTGCCCTCCTTCCCGACGACCGTCCCGATGCGCTCCACTTCATCCGCCATACGCTCATTCATTTCAATGATGTCATTGAGGGTATCTGCAATCTTGCCTGCCATGCCGGTCTGTTCGATCGGCATACGAACCGTGAAATTCCCCTTCTTGACCTCGGTTAAAATCTTCAACAGTTGTTTCAAGTCAAGATCATCTGGACTTTCGGCTACTTGTACAGGGGATGGCATGGCTCTATTCCTCTAGTGGATTGCTTTAAAACTATTTCTCAAGGGACCGGGATAGCTTTCTGACCACAGGTTCAACCTCGATCTTTAGTAATTTTTATTGCAGTTGCTCACAGACATTGATTGCCAAAAGACTAAAGATTATAGACCGCGATGCCTTTGACTGAGCCTATCCAGCGATCCTATCATCAGATATTTTTGATCAGCTTCAATCTCTATCGAAGGACAGAAAATCACTTTCCTAGTTCTGTCTAAAGAAGGATTTTTAGAGAGTTAGGAAAATTTCTATCCTGGGAGAGAGGCAGGAGTGCATCCCACTTTTGTAGCCCTCTCCCTAAATCCCTCTCCCAGAACGGGAGAGGGACTTTGAATCTGGCTCCCCTTCTCCCTCTTTGGGAGAAGGGGCTGGGGGATGTAGACGCGCAGCGGCTTCCCCTTGGGTGGGCAACCTTGCAAAACTGGGATGCTCTCGAGAGGCAGAAGAATCTTATTTCTTTCCTGGGGTTCAAATCGCGAATTCATCCCATCTTTGATCGCCAAATTCTTGCAGAAGTGGGCGATCGGGTTCCAAAAGTTGGAGATCCCCCAAAATTGCTGAATACCCCCCAATCAGGATGGATTGCCTGAAGCCTGGTTGACTGACAAAACTTTTCCTGTAGATTGGGCAGAGCAGAGCAAACCCCAACCTTGTTAGGTTTGGGGTTTGAGGAATTTTGCCAGTCAACCAGTCCTGGAGCTTCAAGTTAAAGTAGCAGTAATATCATCAGGAGGAATTCCCTTGCAAGATCAGCCCTCTCCAGAATCTGCCGGTGCAGATACTTCGAATGCCTTAGCCAAGGAAATTCGCACCCTGGTGGAAGCTGTTACTAAAGCCGTGATTTTAGTGGGGCAGAACCACGATCGGGATAATGCCCTCATCATTCGTGATCAGCTCCGACAGTTACCTGACGCCTTTACCACAGAAGTACTCAACGGCATGATTTTGAATCTGGTCAAAATAGATCCGGAGCTGTGTCGCTGGTTCATTGTGGATGTTTTCCTCCAGGACGCGAACCTGGAAGGCAAGGCGGATGTGGCAGAACGGATCAATCTATTGCTAGATGATTTGCGATCGCTCTAGGGTCCGATCGGGCTCCTCCCGCAGGGGTAAGTAGAGGGTAAAAATTGCGCCCTGCCCAGCATCACTACTGGCCGTAATGCTCCCCCCATGGGCTTCAATGATCCGTCGGGCGATCGCCAGTCCCAATCCGGCACTGTTCCCTTGGCGAGACGGATCCGAACTGTAGAATTGCTCAAAAATCCGGGGTAAATCACTGGCATGGATACCAGGCCCCTGATCCCGAATTGCAAGCTGAGCCCACTTTCCCTCTCTGCTCCCAGAAATAAAGATAGAGGAGTTGGGCCGAGAATATTTGATGGCATTATCGAGAATATTGAGAATAGCCTGCAACAATCGTTCTGGATCAACATTGACGCAAATGGGCGCAACATTGACCTGGGTAGCGATACCCTGTGCTTGCATTCGAGATTCCATCGCCATGACGGCTCGGGTTACCAGGCTGGGCAGGGAAATGATCTGTCGCTCTAAATGACTCACCCCTGCTTCCAGACGGCCTAAATCTAATAGATCGTGAAGGAGGCGAGACAGGCGTTTCGTTTCATCCTCAATGGTCTGAAAAAAGCGATCGCGCAGTTCCGTCTCCTCATAGGCTCCATGCTTCAGGGCCTCAACCGTCACCTGCACGTTGCTGATGGGTGTGCGTAGTTCGTGGGAGACATTGGCCAGAAAAGCTCGCCGCTCCTGATCCAGGGAAGCTAAGCGGGCACTCATGCGGTTTAGTTCCGCCGCCAATTGCTCCAGTTCATTACTCTGTCGAATGATTAATTTGTCATCAAAATGGCCGCTCCCTACCCGAATAGCAAAATGCTGCATCAATTCTACGGGCCTGGACAGGCTGCGGGCCAACCGTTCACTGATCAGGGCACAGAGCAGGATCGTACCCACCAACGTACCGAGAATGGTCCAGATCACCTGGGCAAATTGCCGCTGGAACTGTTTCAGGGTAATGGACATGCGCAAGATACCCAAAACCTGATCATTGTGAGTGATCAGTCGAGTGCTATAGAGGCGATCGTCATCCGAAAAAATCCCCTTGGCAATCCCTCGCGATGATTGGTCTTGCAATGCCTCCCTCATCCCAGGAATCTGCAGCCATTGAGTGACCTGCCAATCTGTCTGGGGACTGGAGGTGGCCAGCAACCGTCCATCTGGCGTCAGAACGCGCAGGGTGACATTATCCGGGGCTCCGTAGCGTTGTACCAGAATCTCAACCCGTCGCCTGTCCTGATCTGCCAGCGCATCCGCCACAGTCTCAGTCAAAGCAGCCGTCCAGTTCTCCAGGTCTGACTGTCGGACCTGAATGAAGTAGTCATAGAAGGACAACAGGATATACCCTGCCATCAGGGTGGTTGCCAGGGTGGTTAACAACAGGTAGGTCGCTAGCAATCTGGCATAAATTGAATTCCATCGCTTCGGCAGTCGCAGTCTCCCCATTCCAGCTCCGGAGGTCAACGCCGCAGAACGGCCTTGATGCGCGCTAGCAATTCCCTGGTGTTGAAAGGCTTGGTCACATAGTCATCCGCACCTGCTTCCAGGCCCCAGACCTTATCGATATCCTGATCTCGGGCCGTTAGCATGACGATCGGCACATTAGAAAAAGCCCGAATCCGCCAGCAGACCTCCATGCCCCCCACTTCAGGCAACATCAGATCCAGCAGAATGATATCGGGCACCTGCTTATGGAATTGCTTGATCGCGCTGAGGCCATCTTCTGCAGTCGTTACGGAATAGCCCTCCCGTTGCAAAGTGTAGCTCAGGCTATCTCGCAGGGGAGCCTCATCATCAACTAAAAGAACATGGGCCATGGTTCGTTCACATCATCGCTCTTTCCCCGACTATGTCACAGCCCCTATCTCAGGAGTATCCTTCTCAAGACGGAATCTGAATCAGCTCAACTTTATAGCCATTGGGGTCTTCCACAAAAGCGATGACCGTGGACCCATGTTTCATCGGCCCCGGTTCACGGGTGACTTTGCCGCCGCGCAATCGGATGTTGGCACAGGTTGTGTAAATGTCTTCGACCCCGATCGCAATATGCCCATAGCCCGTTCCCAGGTCATATTGTTCCACACCCCAGTTGTAGGTTAGCTCCAAAACAGTATGATCGACTTCATCCCCGTAGCCCACAAAAGCCAGGGTGAACTCTCCACCGGGATACTCTTTCTGTCGCAGCAATTTCATCCCCAGCACGTCACAGTAAAACTTGAGAGAGTCTTCCAAGTTGCCCACTCGCAACATTGTGTGCAGTAATCGCATCGATCGCTCCAAATAGTGTCCCCTCCAATTCTATGAAACCCGGTGTAAAGCAGGGAGAAAAAGATAAAAATGGGTCCAGCCATTTTCGCTCATGACTTGGATACTTCCTTCCAGTCGTTCCACCAGCTTCTTAACTAGCGTCAGCCCCAAACCACTGCTTCCCTGGTTCCATCGATCGCCCCCTGGAACCCGATAGAATTGATCAAATAACTTGGGAATCACTTCACTTGCAAGGTCAGCTTCATTACTGACGGCAATCATAACCCCTGATATCCCATTTTCCCCCCCAGGGTTTTGCAGGGGAGCCCGATAAATTTCTAAGATGATTTTCCCCTTGGGAGCTGTATATTTACAGGCATTATCCAGCAATTCTTCCAGCACATACTGTAAGTCCGCCCGATCGGAGAGCAAGTCCGGTAAATAGGGAGAAATCGTCACTTGCAGGCTTTGTTGACGATCTTTAACCCGACGATAGAAAGGTTCAAGCACAATGGGAGCCCATTTCTGCAGGGTCAGAGATTCCAGTCTGGGCACTCGCCCATGGGCTGCTAATTTTTGTAAGAGAATTAAGTCATTGAGCAGCTTAATTTCACGGGTGCATTCTGTTTCCAGCAGATCAAGATATTTTTTCTGTTGTTCTAAGGTTGGGATTCCCCGTAACATTTGAATAGCAATTTTAATATTGGTAATGGGTTCTCTCAGTTCATCCGCAGCAGTTTCAAGAAATTGCTCCTGAAAAAAATTGGTTTGATTTAATTGCACAATTCTGTCCTGTAATTGTAAGAAAACAGTCTGTTTCTTAAGGCGAACGGCGATCGCAGTTAAGAGATCAGCCTGTTTGAAGGGTTTGGCAATATAATCATCTGCGCCCAAATTCATTCCCTGACGGAAATCATGGGTGGTCCCTTTCGCAGTTAAAAAAATGAAGGGAGTGAGGGCGGTGCTGGCATTGTTCCGGATCTGGGACAACACAGCATGGCCGTCTAACCCCGGCATCAGAATATCACAGATAATCAAGTCAGGCAGGAGCTGAAGTGCTTTTTGGAGGCCGATTTGCCCATTTTCAGCTCCAACTGCCTCAAATCCCTCTGTATTGAGTAATTCAACAATATTTTCTAGTAAAGAGAATTCATCTTCAATGACAAGGATTTTCGGCATGATCACCTGATACTTTCCCAGCAGGGAGCGTTACTGTAACCAGAGTCCCCCTGCCCGATTCACTTGCAACTGCAATATGGCCATGATGTAAATTTACACATTGTTGCACGATCGTCAATCCTAAGCCTGTACCGGGTATTGTCCCCACATTAGTCCCACGCACAAAGGCAGTAAAGAGTTGTTTCTGGTCTTCCATGGCAATGCCAATGCCATGGTCCTGGACCTGGATCACCAATTTTTCAGGATCACAGGTCAGTGTGAGTGAGACTTCCCCGCCTTCAGGAGAATACTTGATAGCATTGGAAACGAGATTGATCAAAATATAGGTGAGAAGTTTTTGATCCAGACAAAAAAACTCACAATTTCCCAGGGAGGCAAACTTCAGAACATGCTGCGGGCCGCTCTGCAACTGGAAATCTTCCAATAAGGCATGACAGAATTCAATTAAATTCACAGGCGCGGGATTAAATTTTAGCCTTCCAGCTTCTGCTTGACCCACAAACAAAACATCACTTAAAACTCTTGCGATCTGATCTACAGCATCAATAATTCTTTGCAACCGCAATTGTCGTTTTTCCTCCGTCCATTGCTGACCATATCGTTGTAGAAGTTCAGTAGATGATAAAATCGTGCTCAGGGGGGTGCTAAACTCATGGGAAACGAGGGTAATAAATTGGGACTTGAGCTCGCTCAGCTCCCTTTCCTGGCGCAGGGCACTGAGGATTTCAGCTTCCGCCTGTTTACGATCGCTGATATCAATGCCGGTGCCCCAAATCTCCCACCCCGGCACCGGAAATTTCTCACAGATACTGGACCAGGCGATCGTTTTAACCTGGCCATCTTTGCAGGTAATCGCCCATTCCCAATCCCGATAATACTTGCCTCGTCTGGCCCACTCGACTAGCATGTGCTGGCGATAGGTTGGATCTGGATAAAGCAGCTCCATGGCTTTGGGGTTGTCCACAATCTCTGTTGCTGTATAGCCAGTGATCCTTTCACACTCTTGATTCCAGGCAATGATCTGCCCTGCGGCATTGAATGCATTCAGCATTACAGGCATGTTTTGCAACACCATGTGCAATCGCTCCTCACTTTCTCGGAAAGCCACTTCAATGGATTGGCGGTTGGCAATTTCCTGTTGTAACTGCGAGATTGTAGCGCTGAGTTCAGCCGTTCGCTGATTCACTCTGGCTTCCAGGTCAAGGTTCAATCGGCGCAGGGACAATTCTGCCTGTCGTTGTTCTGTAATATCCTGGACAACTGAGATGCTGAGGCGATCGCCCTCTGGCGTGGTGATGACGACACAATTCTGGACAGCGTCCATTAGACTGCCATCCTTTTTAATGTACTGAAACGTTAGATTATTGGCGTAACAGTTACGCCAGAATTCGTCTCCCATGGTGTGAAAGGATTGAGCTGACTCAGAGGTCATGAACTGGTCTGCTCTCAACCCGATCACCTCTTCACGGTGGTAGCCCATGACCTCCAGCCACTTCAAATTGACATAGCAAAAACATCCCTCTTCGTTCAAGGAGTGCATCATCACAGGGGCATGTTCATAAAGTTGACGAAATCTGGCTGCACTCTCCTTGAGGGCCAGTTCCACCTGGCTGGCTACAACATCCAATTGTTCCAGATTCAGGGCCTGGAGTACCGAAGCTTTGGTAATCAAACCCACTACCTGTCTGGCAACGTTCACTACAGGGAGATAGTGAATGTGGGGATGCTGGATTAATCTGAGGACAAAAACAGTATCTGCAGCAGTAGCCTCAAACAGAGTCAGATAGCGGGTCTGCATCATCGCTGCAACGTCGATCGCCTTCAAGTCAAGGCCCAATTTCACAGCTCGCATCAGGTCTTTTGTGGTGAATAGACCCACAAGCTGCTGGTGGGTCACCACTAGCAGGCAGCAGTTCCCAGACTCTTCCATCAGCATCAGGGCCTCAAATAGGCTCGTGTCTAACTCAATGATCATGGGCTTGGTATTGACCCAGGGCAAGATGGATAGCATCAGTTCTGATGTCATGATCAAATCCGCAATCAAGAGATCGGCACAACTAAACTCGCAATTCTGCTGGCTTCAACTCCCCAGCACAGGTTCAAGGCAAGCCACCCAGTTAGCAGACTCTTCACCTTCTTTCTTAGGCAACTTCCAGCGGAAACAGACCTCTCCCCTCTGCCAACAGAACTTCATACTCTGCGACTGGCAAAGGCCGACTAAATAAAAAACCCTGCATCGTTTGACAACCATGATTTTGCAAGAACTCCAACTCTGCTGGGATTTCCACCCCCTCCGCAATCACCTGTAAATTCAACCGTTGCGACATTTGCAAGACTGCCATCGTAATCGCGTTATTATAGCTTTCACTATGGACATTGTGAATAAAGCAACGATCGATCTTGAGCGTATCAAAGGGAAATTGCTTCAGGTAACTGAGGGAGGCATAGCCGGTACCAAAATCATCGATCGCGATCTGGATGCCCAGCTTTTTTAGATCATTCAGGGTTGAAATCGCCTCTGATTGATTCTGTAGTAGCGTGGTTTCCGTCAATTCTAGTTCCAGAGCTGTGGGGTCTAGATGGGTGATTTTCAAGATTTGGGAAATAGTCTGAACCAGATGGGATTGAGAAAACTGCTGCCCAGAAAGGTTTACAGCTATCCGGAGGGTAGGAAATCCCCGTTCTCGCAATCGCTGAGTTTGCTGGCAAGCCGTTTGTAACACCCACTCCCCGATGGGGTTGATCAAACCGCTTTCTTCGGCCAGGGGAATGAAGTCTGCCGGACAAACCATCCCCCGCTCTCGATTGTGCCAGCGTAACAGGGCCTCTGCCCCTAACACCTTGCCCGTTTGCAAATCTAATTGGGGTTGATAGTAGACCTGGAACTCGGCATTTTCCAGGGCCGATCGCAGACTGGCTTCCAGGGCCAGTCGCTCCACCTGAAGTGGATTCACACTCGCCGTGTAGAAGCGGTATTGATTGCCACCCTGTTGCTGCACATGATGCATCACCAGATTGGCCTTATGCATCAACCCGTTAAGTTCAGGGCCATGTTCCGGATAAAGGGCAATCCCAATGCTGAGGGTGAGAAATACATCCTGTTGCTCTAACTGGAACGGTTGGGACAGTAAAACCAGAATCTGCTGACAGATGGCATGAATCGACTGTCTGTGCTTAATATTGGTGAGCAGAATTACAAACTGGTCATCGCTTAAACGAGCCAGAAAGTCGTCCATATCCAGACAGGCCAGCAACCGTTGCGTGATGACACGAAGTAAATCATCTTCGGTATAGTCTGAACAAAAACAAAGCGCATCGAAATGATCAATCTTCAAAGATAAAATCGGAGTTAGGGCCTGATTGGCACGGATCTGGTTGAACTTTTCCTGCAGCAATAGACGGGTGGGGAGACAGGTGACCGGATCATAATTGAGCCGCTCGCTGAATTCTGCCGTGATCGATTGCAGGACCTGGATATAGGGTTGGGTAATGGCAGCATGTTTGGCCAATCGGGTGGCGATCGCGGCCAGCAAATCATCCTGGGAGAAAGGTTTGGTTAGATAGTCATCCGCTCCCAGGCGCATTCCCTGTCGGAAGTCATGGGGGGCCGATCGAGCCGTCAGAAAGATGAGTGGAATGCCTGCAGTTCTAGGACTCTGGCGGAGTTGTTCCAGTACCGAAAACCCGTCTAGCTCCGGCATTGAAACATCACACAAAATCAGATCGGGCAACTCTTCCTGGGCCAGTTGAACACCCCTACGGCCATTCTCAGCTGCGATCGCTTCAAAACATTCCAGTTCCAGCAATTCCAAGAGATTTTCGCGAACCGAGTCTTCGTCTTCTATGACTAAAATCTTCGTCATTGGTTGTTCTAGTTGGGTTGTCATGATAAGTCACTCGATCGAGTCGGAGACTGGCATGAATTTTCGGGAAATCACTCCTTCTGCTTCAACCAATCTGGCAACGACGGGAACCACAACTTTGAACACGGTACCTTTACCCACCTCACTGGTGACTTCAATTTTGCCCTGATGCAACTCTACGCATTGGTGGACAATAGCCAGCCCTAGCCCTGTTCCGGGAATATTGCCCACATTACTGCCCCGACGAAAGATACTAAACAGCCGTTCCAGATCTGCTGGGGGAATCCCAATTCCCTGATCCGCAATCGAAAAATGAACTGCTTGGGGTTCACAGACCAAGTTGACGAAAACCTTGGAACCCGAGGGTGAGTATTTAATGGCATTGCTGATTAAATTGGTCAGGATATGTCTGAGCAAATTCTCATCCAGTCGGTAGCACTGTCCCTGGGATCCTGGATGGCTGAAAATAATCTGGTGGGTGTCTCCCGCCTGCAACTGCATTTCCTCAATCAGCCCATGGCAGAATTCCAGCACATCTAAAAGGACCGGGTTAAAGGGTAATTTACCAGCTTCAGCCTGATTAAACACCAGGACATGATTGAGCAGATGGGTCATCCGCTTCACCCCATTCACAATATGGCGAAACCGCAATTGATTTTTCTCAGTGGAGACCTGATGGCTGTATTTCTGGAGCAGTTCCACTGAAGAGAGGATAGTCGTCAGAGGAGTCCGAAATTCATGGGAGACAATGGACAGGAAATTTGATTTCAACTCATTCAGCTCTTTCTCCCGCTCCAGGGTTTGCAAAATTTCTGCTTCAATCCGCTTACGCTCGGTCACGTCCCGCACATTGCAGACAAAGCCCCCATCATTCAAAGCTGTAATCAACAGTTCCTGGTAGAAGATCTCCTGGTTCAGGCGGCGGGCTATTAATTCACCCCGCCAGTGACCGTCTCGCTGAATAGCTGGTTCAACCCATCTCCAGAGGGAGCCAAAACCAGAGTGCTGATGGAGCGCATCCAGGGTTGTTCCGAGAATGTCATCGGCAAACTGATAACCGTATAGATTCAGAAAAGCCTGGTTGACATAAATGTACTCCTGTCGGTCATTCAAAATCGCAATGCCTTCCATGGAGGCTGCCATTGCCGCCGACTGTTGATATAATACCTGCTGAATTTGCGATCGTTCGATCGCATACCGAATCGTACGAATCAGTAACTCTGGTTGAATCTGGCCCTTGACCAGATAATCCTGAGCCCCCTGTCGTAAGGCGGCCAGACCAATATCGGTATTGTTCAGCCCCGTCAACACCACAATAGGAAGCTCAGGGGCTGCCGCCCGTAGTCCAATCACACTCTCTAAACCCTGGGCATCCGGCAAAGACAGATCGGACAAGATAATCTCAAAAGGTTCCTGGTGAATTGCCGCAATTGCTGCATCAAGTCGTTCTACATGGCTAACAGTCCAAGTCAGAACTCCAGCCTCCTCCAGAGTTTCCTGTAGCAGGTCTGCATCAGCCGGATTGTCTTCAACCAGGAGAATCCTCAAGTCTTGCTGCATAACACTACTGGCCATTCGGGGGAAGTTTAACCGCTGCCAGCCAGAAAGATTCAATCAACCGGATAATGCCAATGAACTCTTCCAAGCCAACTGGCTTGGTAACGTAGCAATTGGCGTGCAACTGGTAGGTTTTCACAATGTCTTCCTCAGCGGAAGAAGTCGTGAGCACCACGACGGGAATGGTATTCAATTCGGGGTCTGCTTTAATTTCTAAGAGAACTTCCCGTCCGTCTTTTCGAGGTAAGTTCAAATCTAAGAGAATTAAATCTGGACGAGGAGCCTCGGTATAATCTCCTTCCCGGCGCAAAAAGGCCAGGGCCTCTACCCCATCTTCGACCACACTCAGGTTGTTGAGCACCTTACTTTCACTTAAGGTATCCACCGTCAGGTCAGCATCACTGGGAGAATCTTCCACCAGGAGGATTTCAATAGGTCTAACCGATTTATAAGAAATCATACCATCGCCTCCAAAAGGACTTCGGCTTGAGGTTCATAGCGATCGGGAAGGGCAACATAAAACGTCGAGCCCTGCCCCACCTGAGATTCGACCCAGATACGCCCCTGATGCAGCTCTACAATTTTTTTGCAGATGGCTAATCCAATCCCGGTGCCACTGTATTTGCGGCGAGTGTGCAGCCGCTGGAAGAGAATAAAGATCCGATCGGTATATTGGGGATCAATGCCAATGCCATTGTCCTGGATGGAAAAGACCCACTCTGTGGCCTGCTGGGTTGCCGTAATGTGAATCACGGGTGGATCCTCTCCCCGATACTTGATCGCATTGCCGATCAGATTTTGCACCAGTTGGGTAAGTTGTGTGACATCAGCCAGGACCGTGGGGAGTGGATCATAGGTAATTGTGGCGTTATTTTCTGAGATCCCGATCTCCAATGTCTTGCACACCTGCTGCACCACCTGATTACAATCGACTGGTGTCAGTTGCAATGTCTGTCGGCCCACCCGCGAATACATCAACAGGTCATTAATCAGTTGTTGCATCCGAGATGCCCCATCCACCACATAGTTGATGTACTTTTCCGCCTTTTCATCCAGTTGACCTCGATATTTCTTGGCCAGCAGTTCTGTATAGCTGGCAACGGTTCGCAAGGGTTCCTGCAGATCATGGGAAGCAACGTAGGCAAATTGCTCCAGTTCCTGATTGGAGCGCAACAATACTCCATTTAACTGATGGAGTTCAGCGGTTCGCTGTTGAATCCGTTCTTCCAGTTCGGCATAAACCTGAACATTTTCTATCGCCACAGCAGTGGTATCTGCCAGGGCCTGCAGCAACTTCACCTGGTCCACCTGAGGCTGATGGGGTTCTACCCAGTAATTCCCGATCGCCCCAATCGGCTGCATCGTCCGAATCGGCACCATGACCATACTTTTCACGAAGGTCTGCTGATAGACTTCCTGGGGAATGCGGGCATCCTGCAAGATATCTTCGATCACCGCAGCCTGACGATTTTGCATGGCCCAACCGCTAATGCACTGGTCTATGGGAAACCGTTCCCCTTTCCAGAGGGGGGCGATCGCATTCTCCTCAATGTAGTAGCACTGATCCTGTTCCCGCAAAACCAGGGTCGCGCCGTCAGCCCCAGTCAATTCCCGGGCCGCCTGCTTCACCACCGTCAGGATTGTATCCAGATCCCTTGCCATAGAGAGTTTCTGGACTGCATTGACCAATTGTTCCATCCCGTGGGTGTAGCGTTCCAGTTTCTGGTTACTTTCCCGTAACGATCGTGCCTCCCGGTTCAATTGCAGAATTATCCCCGTAATCAGCAGAATCTGGAGCACCACACTCCCCACTGTGATCCAGGTAGCCAGGTCTCCCTGTTGTTCCTCATAAGAAGTTCGCTGATCCAGAAGCAGTCGCTGCTCGGATCGAAGCACGGTTGCAATGGCCCGAATCTCATCCATCAACTGCTTGCCCCGACCTATCTCCACGATTTTCTGCGCAGCTTCAAACCCCTGGGTCTGGCGGAGTTCAATGGTTTGCCCCATATTGAAGACCTTAGCCTGAACCCGCGATTGCATCTCCGTCAGTCGTTGTGCCTGGGCGGGCCGATCCCTGACTAAGGTGGCGAGCAGTTCTAACTCAGGTACGATCTTTCCAGTTGCTTCATCATAGGGCTGGAGGTATTGCTGGTTTCCCGTCAGCAGGTACCCTCGCTGTCCAGTCTCCGCATCCTTGAGATGGGACATCACCAGATCAATTTGCTCCAGGGTTTGATGGGCCTGCCGAACCTGCCTTGTGGTTTCGTGCAGTCGCCTCAGGCTGAAGTAGGAGAGCAGGGCAAGCCCGACTAAGGTTGCGATCGTAATTCCAAATCTAACTGTATTGAGCTTATCTACAGACCATTTCAAAGTCAGTCCCATGTTCAAAGACCTTAAATCACGGTTGGCAATGAGACGTAGTTGACTGACAAAACCCCTGAAACCCTTGAAATCCTGTCGGCTGGGTTTCGCTCTGCTCCACCCAACCCACGAGAAAAGTTTTGTCAGTCAATTAGCACTGAGACTAACCTCGGAGTTAATTCTTCCCAGCTCTTTTCCTTAACTCAACTCCCACCCCTTCCCGATCGAGAACTCGACAGAATGGAGCACGCAACCCCACAAGCTAAGGCAACCGGACATCTTTCCTGATCAATGGGCTTTGAGCATGAGCATAAGAGCTCTTATCGATGAATTTCATGTGAGAAATCACTAGAAAACCCCGACTCCCCTGAAGAAAAGGGGTAGCTACGCAGACACACTGAGTCCATTTTGGACATACGTAAGTGTTTCTACTGCATGAAATTTGCCGGGATAGCGATTTTTAGAATTCTTTAAAAATGCAGTCTGCTCAACCTATCGCTGAATGAGACCAAAGCCCTTGAAGACAGCCTACTTTAGAAGACCTGTACTGTTCTATTGCGGCCCATGATTCAGTCTCTCACAGTTGTGCAACTTTACTAAAAACTTTTTAAAATAACTTAAGCTTGCGGAAAAAACGACTATCTCAAGTTAGGACCTCTGCAATTCCAGGACCAGGGCCTCTCGATCGCGCCCTGAGCGGCATCGAAGAGTCCAGAGCCACAAGGAATGGGATGGGAGCAGGGCCTCAAGCCGGTTTCGACTTCCTGCGACAGGCTGAGGACAAGCTGCCCTTACTTGGGTTGCGATCGCGTCAACCTGTTCGCGTCGATCGATAAATTTCGGGTTTTCCCTTCTCCTTTGCCAATCTGACCACCCCTAAACCTGGAAACAGGCTGAAACTGTTGACTTAATGTGTTATATTGTTGGCGAGGATAAGTATCGGTTGAAGAATTTGTTTCTAGTATTGGCGAATTTTTTGCGTCTGGTATTGGCAGGCTTCTCTCCGAAATCTAACTCTCTACACTTTTCCGATTTTGGAGAAAATTATGTCGATTTATGTAGGTAACCTGTCTTATGAGGTTACGGAGGCTGACCTAACTTCTGTATTTGCAGAATATGGTTCAGTCAAGCGCGTTCAGCTTCCCGCTGATCGGGAAACGGGTCGTCCCCGTGGTTTCGGTTTTGTGGAAATGGGTACCGATGCTGAAGAAGCAGCGTCCATTGAAGCTCTGGATGGTGCTGAATGGATGGGTCGCAGCCTGAAAGTCAACAAAGCGAAGCCTCGCGAAAATAGAGGGACTTCCTTTGGTGGCGGTGGTGGTGGCGGCGGTGGCCGGAGAAACAACTACTCCCGCAGCTACTAAGCTAAAGCCCTGGTCTACAGAGATATCTGGACCATAGATTTGCTTTAATTGGAAAGCTCAGGTTATTTAGCCTGAGCTTTTTTGATGCGATCCCTGGGGAAGTTGCGCCCATTTGAGGGGCAGACCGTCCTGGAATACCAGCAGTTCATGAGCCTCGATCGGGGTCCAAACCTCATTATCCGTCAGGGGTGTGGTGGCAATAATGGCAACCCGGTCTTCAGATGTGGTCACTTCTTGAAAATCTACAGTCATGTCCTCATCAATCAGATGGGCAGCCGCAAAGGGAGCCTGCCGGACAATGTAGCAGAGCTTCGTAGAACAATGGGCGAAAAGGTGTTCTCCATCAGACAGCAAATAGTTGAAGATACCGTAGCGGGCGATCGTCTGGGTGACTTGCTGTAACAGCAGATATAGCTTTGCTAGCGGGGGTTTCTGATCTGGAAAGCTCTGCCGTAGCGTATTCAGGATCAGACAAAATGCCCGTTCGCTATCCGTCTGACCTACAGGGCGATAAAAGGGATAGTTCTCTAGCTGTAAATCAGGCAAATCCCCATTGTGGGCAAATACCCAATATCGACCCCATAACTCTCGCTGAAATGGATGGCAATTTTCTAGTTGAATTGGCCCCACTGTAGCTTTGCGGATGTGGGCAATCACATTCATCGATTTAATCGGATATTGTCGGACAAAGGCTGCGATCGGAGACACGATCGAGGGTTTGTCATCCAAAAATACACGGCAGCCTGCTCCCTCAAAGAAAGCAATTCCCCATCCGTCCTTATGCTCGTCGGTTTTACCGCCCCGGGCACAAAATCCTTCAAACGAGAAGCAGATGTCCGTCGGGACGTTACAGTTCATCCCCAACAATTGGCACATGAATGCTAACGGATCTATTTCCAATTAATCTTCTTTCAAATATAGCGGTTCCCATCTGATTCGAATCGAGGAGAAAAGACTGAACCCATTGAACCTTTCTCGAACCCTCCCTGTCTAATGCTGTAATTCAACCCATTAGGGTTTAACCCCACTTAAAAAGTTAGAGCTATGAAGATGAAATCCTTTTCTCTCTTGTCTGGTGCGATCGCGCTCATGTTAACCGCTGCTCCCTTGCTGCCTGTCTTTACGAATCCAGCCATGGCTGGTCCTGGTCGGGGTAACCATCAGGAACAGATCATGAAAAATTTGAACCTGAGCGAAGACCAGAAGGCTCGGATCAAAGCAATCCGAGAGGAGGCCAAGAGTAAGATGGAAGCTGTCCTGACAGAGCAGCAGAAGCAACAACTGCAACAAGCCAAACTGAACAGACAGAATGGGCAGAAGGGACAACGGCCCCAACTGAACCTGAGTGAGGATCAAAAGGCCCGGATGAAAGCGATTCGGGAAGAGACCAAGACCAAGATGGAAGCCGTTCTGACAGAGCAGCAGAAGCAACAACTGCAGCAAATGCGTGAGCAACGCCGTCAAAACCGTCAGCAACAACCCCGTTAATCAATCCCCCCACCGGTGGGTAGAAACGTTGCCTGCAAAGTCTCTACCCACCGGTAGGGCTGTTCATTGGACTTCAATGCCGGGTGTGCCTGTTTTACATTCCCCAATCACAGTTGCATGCTCATACCCTTCCCGGGCCAGAAGTGTCAGGATATCGGCCACTCCCTCAGGAGCAACAGCCAGAAGCAGGCCCCCACTGGTTTGGGGATCAGTCAGCAAGAGGGTTTCCCAGTCTGGACGGGCTAGAGCCAGGATCACCCCATCCCGGTAACTGTTCCAGTTACGTTCGGCAGCCCCCGGAAAAATCCCCTGGGCTGCGAGAGTCCTCGCTGGGCTCAAAATTGGAATCTTGCTGGCAGTAATCTGGGCTTTCACCTTACTACCCCGACAAACCTCCAGCAGGTGTCCCAATAGCCCAAACCCCGTCACGTCAGTCATGGCATGCACCATGGGGTTGGCCCCCAACTGGATTCCAACCCGGTTTAACTGGGTCATGACGGTCAAGACTTCCCGGTAAGCCTCAGGGCTCAATTTCTCTTTTTTAAGCGCAGTTGTCATCACCCCAATGCCCAGGGGCTTGGTCAAGATCAACCGATCACCAACCTGAGCGGTTGAATTCTGGCGCAGGTGTTGAGGATGAACAATACCGGCTGCCACCAATCCAAAGATTGGTTCTGGGGAGTCGATCGAGTGTCCCCCAGCCAGGGGAATGCCAGCCGACTGACAGACGGCAGCCCCTCCCTGCATGATGGCCTGAATCACCTCGGTCGGGAGCTTGTTAATCGGCATGCCCAGGATCGTCAGGGCCAGGATCGGGGTTCCGCCCATGGCATAAACGTCAGACAGGGCGTTGGTGGCGGCGATACGACCAAAATCCACTGGATCATCTACGATCGGCATAAAAAAATCAGTCGTCAGTACTAACGCCTGATCGGGGTTGAGGAGATAGACTGCCGCATCATCACTGGTGCCCGCTCCAACCAGGAGGCGATCGTTACCCAGATCGAGGGGAACCTGGTGCAGGATTTGCTGCAATTTTTCCGGGGCAATCTTACAACCACAGCCTCCCCCATGGGAGTATTGGGTCAAACGAATCATAGTTTTCTAACCTATAGAACCCATATTTTATAAGTTGAGTCACCGATGCGGACGAGTGCATCCCATCCGCAAAGGAATTGGGAGAGCTGACTTTAAACGAAAAAAGGGCCTGACTTCAAAAACGTAATGACTTTGAGGACCGAAGATAAAAGGGATTGGGAATTAGCTGCACGACCTATTTCTTGATGGATTGCTTTCATGTTTTGGACATCCCCACTGGTTGTAATCACCCCTTTTTTCAGGAGTTTGATCACAGCATCTGAATATTTATCATTCAGTTCCTGGATGGGCTCCCAGAGGTCTAATGTTTCGTCTGGTGGCAGCAGTCTGAATTTGACATTCGCCTTAATCACGGCTGCTCCAAGTTCTTCCAGGGTAAGGGTATCTGAATCTTTAGGGATCGAGCTATCTGTCATGGTTATTCTCACTAGGATGAGGTCAGGGTTTTAGAGGATGTTTGAAAAGGCCCTGGGGGTTCAAATCACACCTCCAGGAGCAAAGTCCACACCGGCAGCTAAAAACCGATACATTGCTCAGGTAAATTAACGGTTGAATCTGGAATGACCGGGGGCTGAGTTCCCTGTAAAGCCGTTTCAGCCACTCTTCGAAAATCAGGATCGGTTTGAATAACAGTTAAAATCTCAGATGATTTCTGCTGTAATTTTTTTGTATCTGCTCCCGTCAGCGTAGTCAGGATGTTAAAGGATTTCGATATTAAAAAGCCAAGATCCTCTAGGGAATTGGTACGCTTAAACTGGTCAATTTGCTTGAGTAGATCCATTCCTAAGGCCGCCGCCTTAGTCGTCTGTTCGATCGTATCTCTTTGAATCGCCCGTTCCTGTTCCTGAATTTGTCGGAGCAACATTAGTTGCTGCTTGAGATTATTTTTGATCGTTTCTCGCTCAACCTCATTAGAGGTGGCCATAAATTTCTGGCGCAACTGTAGCACTCCCGCCACAAACTCTGCTCTCTGTGCCGTCAGCAACGGTGGATAGGCTTCTACACACAGGGAAAAATATGCCATCTGAGCGGTTAATTTCTGTAGGGGTTCCCTGGATTTTGCCACCGCATCTTGGGCAAAAAGATATCCTCGATCGAGATCCTCATAAATTGTAGAGAGGGTGTTATATTGTTCCCGCAGACTATTAATGAATTTCAGAATCCTTTGATCAGCCTGATTACTTCTGCCTGGAAAAGGCTGCAAAGGTTGCTGACTGAGTAAATAGTTTTCTAAAGCTTCTTCGGTTACTTTCTTGCTGAGAACAATAGTGAGAAAACGTGCTTCAATTTCCTGATCTGTGGGTTGAGCAATGTCTGTCTGACTCCGAATGTAGCGATCGAGGGAATCGATCGCCAGGGAAGATTGATGCTTAAAAGAAAGAGCCATTTCTTTTAAGGTGGCGGCCTCTCTAGGGGAACAACTGCTCATCGTTACGCTGGCTAAGAGGAGACCCGTTAGTAAGAGATAGCGGGGATTCAATATTTTGACCATGTTTTTGTCAGGCTTGGGACTCGATTTCCAAGGCAATCCAGAAAATTCACTACAAGTTTTACACGCAAACCCGTAATGTTCCCTTTTCCTGAAAGAAATGTGAACAACTCCAAATCTCCCATTGCCTGAAGAATTTAGCCTGATTGTCTGACCAAACATGTTCTCAAGGCTGGGTGAGCAAAGCTCCACCCAACCTTGTATCTTGAGGATGAGGCAACCTGTCCCACGCCCTCACCTGCATTGGGCCGCCCATGAACCAGGGCTCCTTGCCACAGGGCTGAGGAAGTCCTGGTTTTGGCTGCGGACCTCTGGCTTAATTGCTTCCCACCAGTTGACTGTCCAGAGCCGGGTAATCCGTATACCCCTGCTCACCCCCCCCATAGAAAGTGTTGCGATCGTAGGGATTCAACTCTGCATTGTGGGCCAGCCGTTCCACCAGGTCTGGATTGGCAATATAGAGGCGACCAAAAGCAATCAGGTCTGCTTCGCCAGCAGCCAGGGTTTGATTTGCCAGATCCCGATCGTAGCCTCCGGCAGAAATCAGCGTGCCCTGGTAGATGGGCCGGAAATAGGCTGCCCCTAACTGCACCGGGGGGTTCATGTCAGCACGAGGCTCTACCAGGTGCAGGTAGGCCAGTCCCAGGGGATTCAGTTGTTCCACCACATAGGTAAATAGCTCCTGCCGATTGGAATCTCCCATACTGTTGAAGGTGCCACTGGGGGAGAGCCGCAGCCCCACCCGATCGGCCCCCCAGACGCCAGTGACTGCCGCCAGCACCTCCAGTAGCAGTCGGGTCCGGTTGGGGATGGACCCTCCGTAGGCATCGGTGCGGTGGTTGGTATTGTCTTGCAGAAACTGATCCAGGAGATAGCCATTAGCCCCATGGACTTCCACCCCATCAAATCCAGCCTCCAGGGCATTCTGGGCAGCTTTGCGGTAATCCTCGATGATGCCAGGAATTTCCTCCAGGGTGAGGGCGCGGGGGGTGACAAAGGGCTGTTCTCCACTGTAGGTGCTGGCCATCCCTGCGGGGGCGATCGGACTGGGGGCAACGGGCAGTGCCCCATCTGGTTGCAGAGACGGGTGGGAAATCCGGCCCACATGCCAGAGTTGCAAGAAGATATGACCTCCCAGGGCATGGACCGCCTCTGTGACCATGCGCCACCCCGCGACCTGTTCGGCACTGTGGATGCCGGGAGTAGCGGGATAACCCATCCCCTGGGGGGAAATCTGGGTCGCTTCGGTGACAATCAACCCGGCAGAGGCTCTCTGGCTGTAGTAGGTCACATTCAGATCATGGGGCACATTCCCCACTGCGGCCCGGTTACGGGTCAGGGGAGCCATCACGATCCGATTGGGTAACTCATAGGGACCCAGTTTTACAGAAGAATGTAGATTAATCTTAGAACTCATGAAAAGTGCTCCAGGGTTGATAAAAGTCTCAGGCAGCCTGGGGTTGGATCCAGGCATTCAGTCGATCGATCAGCGCCGCAATAGACATAACACCAACTATTTCATCCACCACCTGCCCCTGCCGAAACAGCAGCAGGGTCGGCAAAGCCCGGATATTGTACTGGGTCGCAAGCTGCTCATGCTGATCAATATTGAGTTTGGCAACTTTCACTTCACCAGCCAATTCAGCGGCCAGGGTTTCAATGGTGGGGATCATAACCCGACAGGGACCACACCAGGGAGCCCAGAAGTCTACCAGAACCGGCAAGGAACTGCTCAACACTTCTGAGGCAAAATTTTCGTCATTCAAACCTATCAATGCTGGGGCGCGAGAGAGCATAGAACCCTCCTGTAGAGTTGGAACGCACAGTCAGGCTGTTAACTCTTTTACAGTTAAACAACCTTTTAACTAAATTCTAGGCACCGATCGAAGAATAGTCAAGTAGTTATTTGAGTGTTTCACGACTGGCCCTGGAGGCTCTATGATAAGAACAGCAAGCTCGATTAATTCCTCCAATAGTATGGTGACTGATACTGAACAACGGGCTAAAATCTTTGCGGCTTTGGCTGACCCCACCCGACTTCGGATGGTGGAGTTGTTGAATCGGCAAAGTGAAGTCAGCGGGTCTGACCTGGCCCATCAGTTGGGAATCAGTCTGGCCCTCTTCTGCCACCACAGCAAGATTCTGGCGGAAGCAGGGGTCATTCAGGTCCGCAAGGAAGGGCAGACCAAGTACAACTCTCTCAACCGATCGGTCCTGACCACCTGCTTTACTGACCTGGCCATTGCACCAGACAAATAAGCGCTCATAGAGGATAATCAAATGGGTTTGGGTCTCTTAAAAGCAGGTCAGTGGGTGTCCGATCGGGAGCAGGAAGATGCTGGGGGCCGCTTTGTTCGTCCTTCCACCACCTTCCGCCATCGCATCACCGCTGATGGATCGAGTGGATTCCGGGCTGAGGCGGGTCGCTACCATCTGTATATTTCCTGGGCCTGTCCCTGGGCTCATCGCACGGTAATTATGCGTCAGCTCAAAGGCTTGGACGCAGCGATCGGACTCTCCGTCGTAAATCCAATCATCAATCAGAATGGCTGGGAATTTTCGGATGCGCCTGGCTGTATCCCAGATTCAGTGAACCAGGCCCAGTATCTCTGGCAGATTTACCATAAAGCGGAACCGGATTACATTGGTCGGGTGACGGTACCAGTGCTGTGGGATAAGCAGATGGGCACGATCGTCAACAACGAATCTCGGGAGATCATTCGCCAGTTGGATACGGAGTTTGAGGCAATTGCAGCGCAGAAGGTGACGTTTTGCCCAGAGCATCTGAGCGTGGAGATCGATCGGACGATCGATGCCATCTATCAACCCATTAACAATGGTGTGTATCGGGCTGGTTTTGCCACCACCCAACAGGCTTACGAAGAAGGGGTTACCGATCTGTTTGCAGCCCTGGATCACTGGGAAAGGATTTTGGGCCAGCAACGTTACCTCTGTGGCCATGTTGTGACGGAAGCAGATTGGTGTCTGTTTACGACTCTGTTGCGCTTTGATCCGGTGTATTACGTGCATTTTAAATGCAATCTGCGTCACATTTATGAGTATCCCAATCTCTGGAATTATTTGAAGGAGCTGTATCAGTATCCAGGGGTGAAGGAATTGTGTAACTTCGAGCACATTAAAACGCACTATTACAAGAGTCATCCCAAGGTGAATCCGAGCCGGATTGTGCCCAAGGGACCGCTGCTGGACCTGGACTCCCCCCACGATCGCGATCGCCTGCCCCAATCATAATGGGGGATGCGGCATCGGCTTGGGCTATAGAGGGCAAGGCCAGATTTCAAATTGGGGATAGTTTTTACCGTCCCCAGACTGAAGTGGCTAGGGATCTGGGGGTGCTGGCCGCTGCCCTCCATCGCCAGGAAATCGGTCGCCTGCGGGTGCTGGATGCCATGGCGGGGTGCGGGGTGCGGGCGTTACGGTATTTCCTGGAAGGTCAGGCTGATGCGGTCTGGGCAAATGACAGCAATTCAGATATCCAGTCAGTGCTGCAGGGGAATTTACAAACTCTTCCCACCGATCGTTACCTGGTGACCTGCTGGGATGCGAATCGGGTCTTTTTTGACTGCTACAATCGCCAGGATTTTTACGATTTCATCGATCTCGACTGCTTTGGAGCGGCAGCACCCTATCTCAGTACCAGTCTCTGGGCTGGGGAGATCGGGGGGCTGCTTTATCTCACCAGTACGGATGGGCGCAGCCTGACCGGACATTCCCCAGAGGTGGCTGTGGCAGCCTATGGCAGCTATACCCGCAATCATCCGGCGGCCCATGAACAGGGGTTGCGGGTCCTCATTGGTGCGGCACAGCAACAGGCTGCCGCAAAGGGGCTGGGTATTCAACCCTTATTCTCTTTTTATTTCAGAAACACCTATCGGATTCTGGTGCGTCTGGTGCCCCAGTCTGGGCTAAGTTCCCAGAACTATGGCTTTTTGGGCTACTGCCATACCTGTGGGGAGTACCAGCTTGCCAGTTGGCGTCAACTCGGCAAAGTCAGTTGTGCCGAATGTGCATCGATGCTGACGATCGGAGGTCCCCTATGGTTAGGCCCTTTGCATGAGGCAGCTTTTCTGGAAGGATTGATGACCCTGGCCCAACAGTGGCACTGGTCAGAGCGGGCTGAGTTGCTGGGTCTGATGGCAGCAGAGGCATCCCCCGATCTACCTCCTTACTTCTACACTCTGGGAGAAATTGGTCGTCGGGGGCAACTGGATATCCCGCCCCGATCGGCCCTCATTTATCAATTGCAAGACCTCGGATACCGGGCCTGCCCCACCCACATCAATCCCCAGGCGATCAAAACCAATGCGACCCTCCAGACCTGTATCCAGGCAGCTCGTTCAGGACAATAAGTCTGGTTCCTGGCGCACAATCATGGCGTAAAGGGATTGAAAGCTGAACCAGCCAATCTGGGAGGTGCCAACTTGACTGTAGGTGAGGGCAGCGGTGGCTGGCTCGATCGGGATGGGTGTCCCGACTGCCTCTGCCATCAGTTGAGCCTGACAGGACCGCTCCATCGTGATGAACCACCAGGCTGCTTCGTCTACGGTCTGGCCTACGGTGAGTAACCCATGGTTTTGCAAAATGATTGCTTTTCGGAGTCCCAAGGTTTGGGCCAGCCGCTTGGCTTCCTGTAGATCCAGGATAACGCCACTGTAGCGATCGAGCAGGGCATGATCCTTGTAAAAAGCACAGGCATCCTGGGTCAGAGGATCCAGCAAACGACCCAGAGTGGACCAGGCTTTGCCATAGAGGGAATGGGCATGGGCAGCAGCGATCACATCCGGACGGGCTGCATGAATCCGGGAGTGGATCGCAAATCCGGCACTGTTGATCACCCCTTCCCCCTCGATCACCGTACCCTCGGCATCCACCAGCAGCAAATCAGAGACGCGAATATGGCCAAAGTACATACCAAAAGGATTGACCCAAAAGCGATCGGGAAACTCTGGATCGCGAGCCGTGATATGTCCGGCCACACCCTCATCAAAGCCGTAGCGGCCAAAGAGCCGAAATGCGGCTGCCAGTCGTTGCTGACGATGGAGCCGCTCATCCTTAAGGTGTTCGAATGCAGGGGGAGATGGAATTGTGAGTACTGGCATAAACAACTGACTCGATCCTAGAGATAGACTCTCCCGTTATAACGCTTTGGGTCCAGAGCCCTCACCCCTTCAGGAATTTCTTAAAATGATGTAAACTTATATTAAGGTTTCAGGATAAATAGCGATGACGACAAGCTCCGGATTCGGCAAAACCAAGTCTCAGCCCAAAGTGTCTCAACGCGCGATCGAACGGGCGGAAGCTGGTAAAAAGTTTGACCAGATGAAAGCGGAAGGGTTGCCAGAGTTTGAGATTTATATTCGTATTCAGGGGAAAAAGAACTGGTATCCGGTCGGGGTCGTTGCAGTCAAGCGTTCGGCTCAGATTAATCAGGCTATTTTTGATAGTCAGAAAGATCTGCTGCAGGGAGCGTTTCGTCTGTTTCCCAGTCTGCGAAAGCATCAGCAGCAATTGGAATATGGCTATCGCTTAAAGGAATTTAAGGACGAACCGATTCAGATTGCAGAACCTCCGAAAACAGCGGCTACTGGTGCCCTGCAATCGGTGCTGACTGGTGTTAAAGATCGGATTTCATTCCTGCTACAGCGCCCCTAGGATCGACACCGTTCCACAGTCTCGCAGGTGAGCCGTTGTTGCCGCAGAGCCACGATATAGATTACAGATTCACGCATGGCCCTCTCCCGAAACAGTTGACGAATGATCGTTTTCTTAAATCGTAAGCCTGCCAGCAACTGGGTGTAAGCAGACACCTCTCGCTGCTGTTGCATTGATTCTATCCTGCTTACCTGTTGTGCCGTCTGGGCCAGGAGCGGTTCCGGATTGGCAGCCGCAGCTAAGGGAGCCAGGGGCAAGAGTGCATTATCCTGCAAGAAAAGGGCCGGGTCCTGTTCCCACATCGGGATGACGCGATACTCMTCGTTCTCTCTGGCAGTCTTTGCT
>NZ_MQTZ01000065.1 GCF_001939115.1 Leptolyngbya sp. 'hensonii'
GWGTGGGTGCGAGGGAGGGGTGTGTGGGTGCGAGGGAGGGGTGTCTGGTAAGCTTCGCGATCGTCGGCAGTAAGCTGCCAGGTGTCATGAAACCGCAAACTCTTGTCCGTTATCTCTAGAAAGGCCAGGGGCTTGGTGGTCGAATCAACAACCGATTATTTGACAACCCTTTCGGCTAGGGCCAGTAAGACGGCATCATTTCGTTGGGCAACAATCTGCTGCACCTGATGCCACAGGGAAGCGTCCTGACGATAAATGCTGATTGCCTGTAGGGCGTCCTTCGCATCGTTCAGATGCCCCTCTGCGACAAGAGACAGCAGGAAGGCCATCGCCTGATCTTGCCGTAAGGTTGCGATCGCCAGTAATCCTGTTTTTCGCACCTCCGGGTGGCGCATCTGTTGCCACCAGTCCCGTAGAACGGGAAAAGCTGCTGGTAGCCTGGATTCACCCAGGGCCAGTGCGACGGCTTCTGCAATTTCCCCCTGCTCATCTTGGCGAGAATATAACAGGTCTTTGACCAGGGGAAGAGAGGGGGTAGGATCCAGTTTGAGCAGGGCAATCAGGCATTCGGAGAGAACTGGGGGGGTATCCCCAACCTTTACCCGTAAGCGTAACAGGGGCACCCCCCGTTCATCGCCACAGTAAGCGATCGCCCTGGCTGCTCCAATGCGGGCCTCTGATTCTGGATCGGCCAGCAAATCCGCCAGCTCAACCATGACCAGAGGATAGTTCATTCTCACCAGGCCCAGGGCGCAGGTGCTACGCAAACTGGGAGCAGTATCCACCTGCCCGCCCCAAATGGGTTCCTTCTGCACATGGCGAATACCTTGCAGAAACAGGTCTTCGTTGCTGGAGTTTAATCGGTAAAGGGTTTCTGCGATCGCCTGCTTGGCCTGACACCCTGGATCACTGTCTTTCGCCTGCAACATCAATCGGTTGAAGGCGGCCACCAGATCGGGCATCAAGGCGTGAATTTCAAACTCCCCCATGAGTTGGGCGGCCTGGGCTATGACGATCGGATATTTGCTGCCCAGAATTTGCTGCAGTATGGCTAGCCCTAATTCTGAGGTCGGCTCGTTTCGAATTTGCTTCAGTGCCGCTGTTAATTCTTCTGCCTTGCGAGACTTGGCCATTCTTAATCCCACCAGAATTTCACGATGACGTTGCGTGGGTCTGAAATCTCAACCTGGGCCAAACGGAAGGGCAAACCAGGCTTTGCTTCCACTGCGGGTCAGGCAGAAGTCAGACTCACCCCGATCGCGGTCATGAACTACCGTTGCGATTCTACCCGTTAGCCTGATACAACACCAGTATTGGAGTTAGGCATGGGGCGATCGCCAGAGACGCTTCAGTGGGTTTCTGTGGACGCGGGTTTTTCCGTCCGGGTAAACCGTCTCGTCATCAACAACCGCTTGAGAGAGCTGAATAGCATCAATTTTTGCACCCGTTAAATCAGCGCCACAGAGATTCGCTCCTTTTAAGTTAGTGTTAGATAAGTGAGCGTGCTTGAGCTGAGCTTTGGCCAGATTCGCACCCGCAAAGTTAGCATAATTGCCATAAATCTGGTTCAGATTTGCCCCGGATAGATCAGCCCTCACCAGATCCGATCGGCTTACATCAGCATTCATTAAATTAGCTGCATGTAGGTTAACTTCTTGCAGCTTACATTGGCTTAAGTTAGCTTTGACCAGGTGTGCTCTGGGCAAATTAAATGCTTTTAAGCATTGCCCGGAAAAGTTCCGATGCCCCTCCCGGTATGCTCTGACTAACTCATCAGATGTGGCACAGGTTATGGTCTGGGTTTTTGCTGGTCCCATAGGTTCCAGAGGGGCTGAACTCTGACGCTTAGATTTAAGTTTCTGAAGTTCTGTTTGCGAGAGGGCCAGAGGATACACCCTCAAGGGATGGGGAATTCCTTTCACTTCAACCATTTGGCCATCGCTGTGGGTGATTGGTAAGGATAGGGTTGCGTCCACACTGTCGTACACCGCACTGGAAAAACAAATGCCACCGGGTGGCGCGTAGGCAGTCAAACGAGCAGTCAGGTTAACGGCATGACCGGCAATATCTTGCTGAATCAGTTCGACATCGCCTAAATGAATACCAATTTGATGATGCAGCACCTGCTCTGGGGGAAGGCTTTCTGCCTGCTGCTGCAAGAGTGTCTGAATGTTCATCGCCCAGGTCATGGCCTGAACGGCACTCTGGAAGGTCAGGAGGAGACCACTGCCCATCGTTTTGATGATCTGTCGCTGCAGCGATCGATAGCGCTGCGTCATCACCAGAAAATCACGTCGGGCACAGTCCTGTAATTGTTGCTGGTTACAGAGCAACTTCTCTTCATAACCTTGAATAGCGGTGAAAATGACGGTGGTTAACCGGGATGAATGGGTTGCAGCGGTGGGAGCAGGGACGGAGAATGTTGGATCAGCCAGGATTTGAGGTGGGAGGTGATAAAGCCGCATGGCATAAGCCAGACCTGCGATGGAATGCAGTCCTCCATCATGCAATGCAACCTTAACTTTAGGCCGGATGGAATCACACACTGCCCGCGATAAACAAATGCCGCCCGGTGCTGCAAGGTGCTGCAATTTATCTGCAATCAGCCTGACCTTGGCATTTAATTCAGCCCCGATCTGAACTTCTCCCAGATGAATGCCAGTTCGATAGGCAAGGGAGCCTGGGTGTTGAGCCCTGGCCAGAACCCATTGCTGAAACTGGGCAACACAGACCAGCGCATTTTGATTATTGGAAAAGGACAACAACAACCCATCTCCCATCGAGGCGATCACCTCCCCATCCAGGGTCTGGCACAAGTTCCTGATGAAGGAATAGTCCTGCTGAATTTGGTTCAGGGTTTCCTGTTCGTTCTGATACGTTGCTGCAGTCGAGGAACACACGTCGAGCGAGACGATCGTCCTTAACCGCACCTCTGAATGATAGGTTAGGACAGACCGATCCAATTTAGGGGAATTCATGGGTACTTAGGCATTCCCGATCAAATTTTGCTTGCACTACCTCATCGATTTTATAATATTCCTCCTTTAGTGCTTAATTAAGATTGTCCTTTTGTTTAGCCAATTCCCCCTGGAACGGCTCCATCAGTTCGAGGATCGCGCCCGTATCATAACCCTCTGCCAGTTCCAAAACCTTGCTCCCAAAGGGATGATAACGGGCATCTTGTTGGAGTCGTTCTGCTTCTACCTGAATCTTCCCGATATCACCCGTTGTGGCAGCCTGATACAGTTCTGCCAGTTCTGCCACTGGGGGCACAACCCACAAACCGGCATCATCCACCTCGATTGGGGGATCAGCCTGGTAAATCCAATCCAGGTTTAAATACTTTTGCAGACAAGTCAGCAATCGGTTGAGATCGATCGGCTTGGGTAAAAATTCATTACAACCGGCATTCAGACTATTGATCTGATCCCCAGCCAGAACGCTGGCACTGGAGGCAATGATGGGTATGGTCTGAAATGCTGCCATGGCCCGCAACCGGCGCGTAAACTCAAAGCCATCCATAACCGGCATGACCAGGTCCACAATGATCAGATCCGGCTGTTCCTCGATCGCCTGGTGCAACCCGATTTCACCATTACTGGCCTCAATGCAGACAAAGCCAATGCCCTGCAACATCTCAAGGATCATGGCCCGGTTCACTTCCTGGTCTTCCACAATCAGGATCCGACGAATCTGCCCCTGATAGCCTGTAATTCTGTCGGGCCGGGGAGCTACCTTGAGCGTTGCCCGATGATCTACCAGAGCCAGATCCAGATCAAACCAGAAGGTACTGCCCTGGTTGAGAACGCTACTGACCCGAATCTGGCTCCCCATCAGCTTGATAATCTGCTGACTGATCGCCAGCCCCAGACCGGTTCCTTCAGTCCGTTGTGAGGCAGCGTTCACCTGTTCAAAAGCCTGGAAGATGATCTCCAGGCGATCGGTAGGGATACCTATACCCGTATCTTGAATAGAAAACCGCAACTGACAATGAGACAGGGAGGCGATGGGTTGTTGTTTTCGGATCTCAACGGTGAAGGTGACACAACCCTGGTGCGTGAACTTAATGGCATTACCTAGCAGATTCAGCAGCACCTGACGTAGACGCTTCTCATCAGCACAGATGACATCCGGTAAGTTGGAAGCTTCCTGATACAGAAAGCGGATCCCTTTTTGCTGGGCGGGGATGCGCGCAATGTCTACCACCTCATGGATAAATGGGACAAGATTAAAGTCCTGCGGGTACAGGTCCATCTTCTGAGCTTCAATTTTGGCGAGATCAAGAATATCGTTGATCAGCATCAGCAGATGGGTGCCACACTGCTCAATAACTTTGACACTCTGGCGGTGCACATTCAGGTCTTGAGCCCGTTGCAGAATCTGTGCATAGCCCAGAATACCGTTGAGTGGGGTGCGGAGTTCATGGCTCATATTGGCCAGGAATTGGCTTTTGGAGTGACTGGCCACTTCGGCCTGCTCTTTGGCCTTTTCCAGTTCACCGGTACGATCGGCCACCCGCTGCTCTAGTGTCTCAAAGGCCAATTTCAATTGACTTGCCATTTGATTAAAGGTGCGGGCCAGGCTGCCCACTTCATCATCAGTCAGAACAGGCACAGTTTGGGTCAGATCTCCCTCGGCCAGACGGGCCGCTGCTTTGCTGATGGCTGCGATCGGCTGGGTGATCCGGCGTGAGAGTAAATAGACTGCAAGGATTAGCAAACCGGCAGCTAGAAACCCAATCAGGAGAATGCTCCTGGCTAAATGGCGTGCTGGTTCAAAAGCCTGAGTCTGGTCTGTTTCTGCCAGCAGCGCCAGATTTGCCTCCGGCAACCAGCGATAAACCCCTAGGACTGGAACATTCCTGTAGTTGTGATACAGGCCAAACCCATTGGTTTGGGCGATCGCCTGATCAATGCCGTAACTGTGAATTCCTGTAGCAGCTTGTTTTTGTTGTCGATCGTCCCCGGACTGGCCCGAAATCAGAATCGTTTTGGTAACGGCTCTACCCACCAGATAAATTTCAGCGGTTTCTTCACTGCCAGCATTATCTCGCACCAATCTGTCCAGTTCATCCAGGTTCAAATCCACAATCAGAGCCGCCATTCTGGTCCCTTTGGCATTCAGGATGGGTGTGGCAAAAGTGATGGTTGCCTTTTTGGTTACGGGTGAAAGGTAGAACGTGGGGACAACCGCTTCAATCCCCTGACGGGAAAAATAGCTGGTGGGATACCCTAGGGGACGAAATTTTCCCTCCAGTTGGGGATCATCGGAAGCAAAGACGACAAAGCCACTATTACGGGTAATGCGAATCGATCGCAGATTGGGCTTGATAGCGATTAAACTACGGACATGTTTGCTCAGGGCCTGGTGCGCTCGCTGATAGTTGGGTTGAGCTGGGTCAGAGGTGAGCAAGATGTTAACCGACTGCTGGATTTCCACCTGTTGAGCAATCAGGAGAATGTCCCGTAGTTGATTATCTAACCATCCATCCAGTTGGAAAGACTTAAAGTTAACTGCCGTGGTTAAGCGGTTGATTCCTTCCCTCTCCAGGGCATTCCGGGCCTGAAAATAGGTTCCGAGCGCTGCACCCGTAATAGTCACTATAGATATCACGGAGAAATAACTGACCAGTTGTGTTAGCAGGCTCTTGCCGCGTCGGAGTCTCATGGATTGCCCTCCCAAACTCCCCAAATTTGTCTGATTTGGGCAATCCCCCAATCAACAGCAGCAGCCGGGGATACCTTTTCTTGAATCACTTTGAGCACAATTTTGGCCCAGATTTGCTGGCTTTGAACCTCGCTAAAAGAGGGATGGAGGACCTCATAGGGTGTTGTGCTGGGACGGTTGTAAATCTTCAGTGCCGTTGACAAATGGGGATCTGTGGTGTCATTCCAAAGCGGATCACCCAGGAGTTGGGGCATGACGGGCAGCAACCGTCCCTGAAAACCCTGAATCAATTGGTTGAGAACTTGAGGCTGGGTCAGATAGGTGAGAAAACTTTTGGCCGCCTGCTGATGTTTCCCTGCTTTAGGAAGAATGGCCTGTTTAATTCCTTTCCGGGTCAGCATTTCCTGCCCATCGGGTTTCCAGGGGCGATCGAGGGTTCGAATCTGGCGATACCGTTGGGCGGCATCTTGATTGAATTCATTTCGTTCTAGCCGTTGCGTCAGCGGAATGGAGAGGGTGAGATTATGGGTCATGAGAATTCTGCCTTCCAGGAAACTGGTGTTGTTCCCAGCACCCGTCCATTCCACAGCGTCTAAGGGCACATATCCTGTCCGATAAAAACTGGTCAATTCATCTAATGCCTGAATAAACCGCTGGCGGTTGTCCACCGTGTCCAGTAAGAAATTGCCCAGTCGATCGGCCACAACCACATCATAGGCATCCAGAAACAGAGACAGGGTTGTAAAGGTGTCAAATCCACTGGTGGACATACAGAGTCCCAGACCATGCAGCTCAGAATATCCCCTGGCTCTGAGTTCATCCTGGGCTATCTGCCAGAACTTCCAGAATTCTTGCCATGGCTGGGGGATATCCTGCACCGTCCGACCTATTGTTGCCAGCAGATTGCTCCAGCAGTGAATGTAGTCGTCAGACTGCCAGAGGGGTAAGGCATAGTAACGCACCTGGTTCTGCACCTGATTGCGGTAGGATACGAGGGATAGGGCTGTAGCCGTGTAATTCTTCTGGACAGGCTGGATCACCTCTGAAAGATCCGTTAGCTGATCCCGCCAGGCCAGTTGTGGGGCCAGATTGGTATCGACCCCCAGGGAGTAAACAATGTCAGGCACCGGATAAGCTTGAGGGTTGCTGACGCTTTTGAACAATTCCTGTTGAATCAGTTCCACGGGCATCAGTTTTAAGCTGACTTTCAGACCAGATTGCTGCTCCCAATTGTGAATCACCTGAATGATCCGTTCATTCTCTTCCAGTAGATAAGCGACTTCCCACCAGATCAGTAAATCAGAGGCTTCAGAAGCTGGATTAATCGGAGCGGTTCCCCGTCGAACAGGCTGGCCACAGGTAGCCAGGGCCAGTCCTGAAGCAGATAAAGATAGCTGAGTGAAACGGCGTCGGGTCAGCATTCTGGGTCAATATTTAGTATAAAAAACTACCTATAAACCCTTCTATTCTAGAGAGTAGGAAGTCAAGCTGCTGCTGGCAGGATATTTTGAAACCTTTCTCCCCTGGATTCAATGGGTCAAGCAGGATCGTGCTGCACAGCACACCTCTGTTAAAAATTTTAAACTATGGGAATAATATTCTTAATCTTTCACTGCGATCGGCGGGTATGGCAGCTTCTACAACAGTGCAACTAGCAGGTTATCAAATCCTTGAGCAGATTTACGCAAGTCCTAAAACACTGGTCTATCGAGCTCAGAGAGCGCAAGATCGGCAGCCCGTCATGATTAAGGTGTTGCAAAATGAATACCCCAGCTTCACTGAACTGGCCCAATTTCGCAACCAGTACACCATCGCCAAGATCCTAAATTTGCCGGAAGTGGTTCAGACCTACAGCCTGGAATCCTATAAAAATGGCTACGCCCTCATCATGGAGGACTTTGGTGGGGTTTCCCTCAAGGAAGCGACGCGCCGGTGGCGGCAGGGAGAACCTGGCAGTGCCACCGATCGTTTGCAGGATTTTCTTCGCATCGCCCTGCAGATTGTCTCCGGACTGAATGGCCTGTACCGTAATCGGGTCATCCACAAAGACATCAAGCCCGACAATATCCTGATCAACCCTGAAACCCAACAGGTGAAGCTGATTGACTTCAGTATCGCCTCTCTCCTACCCAAAGAGTCCCAGGTGCCGACCAATCCTGCAGTGCTGGAAGGAACCCTCGCTTACATCTCCCCCGAACAAACCGGACGGATGAACCGGGCCGTGGACTACCGCACAGACTTTTATTCCCTGGGAGTCACTTTCTATGAGCTGCTGATCGGGCAATTGCCCTTCCAGGCCACCGATGCCATGGAGTTGATCCACTGTCACTTGGCCAAACAGCCCCCCTCAATTCATAGTTTGAATCCGATCATTCCCCCTGCGCTGTCTGCCATCGTCAGCAAGTTGATGGCCAAGAACGCAGAGGATCGCTACCAGAGTGCGCTGGGGCTAAAGCATGATTTGGAGATCTGCCTGCAGCAATTGGAGGCGACTGGAAATATCTCGGTCTTTGAACTCGGACAGCAGGATGTTTGCGATCGCTTTACCCTGTCAGAGAAACTCTATGGCAGGCAGGCCGATGTGGACACCCTACTGGCGGCCTACGATCGCATCACCACCGGCAGCAGCGAAATCCTTCTGGTGGCAGGGTTTTCCGGGATTGGTAAAACAGCGATCGTCAATGAGGTGCATAAGCCGATCGTCCGGCAGCGGGGTTACTTCATCAAAGGCAAATTTGATCAGTTCCAGCGCAATATCCCTTTCTCGGCGGTGGTACAGGCATTTCAAGATTTGATGGCACAGGTCTTAAAGGAGGATCGGCAGCACATTGAAGCCTGGCAGGCCCAAATTCTGGAAGCTATAGGAGACAATGGGCAGGTCATTATTGAGGTCATCCCTGAAGTGGAACTGTTGATTGGCAAACAGCCACCCCTGGCAGTGCTAGATCCAGTTTCGGCCCAGCACCGTTTGAACTGGGTATTTCAAAAGTTCATTCAGGTTTTTCCCAGTGCCGCCCATCCCCTGGTGATCTTCCTGGATGACTTGCAGTGGGCTGATTCCGCTTCCCTCAAGTTAATTCAGACGATCATGGCTGAGACTGAAACTCAGCACCTGCTCCTGATTGGGGCATACCGGGATAATGAGGTCAATCCGGTGCATCCGCTGATGCTGACCCTGAACGAGATTCAGAAAAGCAAAACAGCAGTGAACACTATTACCCTCTCTCCCCTCAGCCTGGGTGATCTGAACCATCTGGTGGCGGATAGCCTTCATGCACCCCTGGAGGGGGTCTATCCCCTGACGCAACTGGTGTATACGAAAACCAAGGGTAATCCTTTCTTTAGCAATCAGTTCTTGAAAGCCCTGTACGAAAGCGAGTTGATTACCTTTAACTTTGATGCCGGGGCTTGGCAATGGGATCTGGCGCAGGTTCAGGCCCAATCCCTGACCGAGGATGTGGTTGATTTTATGGCAGCCCAATTGCAGAAACTGCCAGAAGCGACCCAGACCATGCTGAAGCTAGCCGCCTGCATTGGCAACCAGTTTGACCTGAAGACCCTGGCCTTTGTTTCGGGTCAATCCCCCACTGAAACGGCTGGGGATTTATGGGAGGCCCTACAAGCAGGGTTGATCTTGCCTGGCAGCGACATTTACAAGCTGTTTCAGGATGCTAATCCTGGCGATGGCCTGATCCAGGGATCGATCACAGAAGAGCAATCTCTGCAATATCGCTTTCTCCACGATCGGGTGCAGCAGGCTGCCTATCGGTTGATTCCAGCAGCCCAGAAAACAGTGACCCACCTGAAAATTGGCCAGTTGCTCTTGCGCAATACACCGGTAGGGGAGCGAGAAGAGAACATCTTTGAGATTGTCAACCAGTTGAACTACGGGGTCGATTGGGTGCGGCAGGCGGCAGAACGCAATGAACTGGCCCAGTTGAATTTAATTGCAGCCCAAAAGGCGATCGCCACCACTGCCTACAATGCTGCTGTGGACTACGCCACCACCGGGATTCAATTGCTGCAACCCAATAGCTGGCAGCGGCAGTATGTCTTCACCCTGGCCCTCTATGAAGCTGCGATCGTAGCCACCTCTTTATGCGGACGCTTCGATCAGATGGAGGAACTGGCAGAGGTGGCTCTGCAGCGGGCTAAAACGCCCTTGGATTGTCTCAAAATCTACGAAACGAGAATTCAGGCTTACACCTCTCAGAATCGCTTGCTGGCGGCACTCGACACTGCCCGTCAGGTGCTGACTCAGTTCCAGGTGCATTTCCCGGATCAACCCACTCCGGCAGATATTGGACAGGCTTTTCAGGCCACTTCAGCCCTACTGGCAGGAAAAACGATCGAGGATCTCAGTAACCTGCCCTTGATGACCTCTCTAGAACAGCAGGCCGTGAATCGCATTGCTGTCAGTATGATTCCAGCAGCCTATATTGCTGCCCCCGCCCTCTTTCCTTTGATCATCTTGTTGCTGGTTAATTCATCGGTTGTGTATGGCAATACGCCCCTGTCTGCCTTTGGCTATGCCAGCTACAGCCTGCTCTTAAACAGCATCACCCAGGATTTTGAAACAGCGGATCAGTTTGGCAAACTAGCCTTAAAGTTGAGTGCAAAATTCAACTCGAAGGCCATGAATGTCAGAACCTACTACGTTCTGGGGGCCTTTATTATTCATGTCAATGCCCACCTGCGCGAAACCCTGCCCCTGCTATTGCAAGGCTATCAGGCTGCGCTGGAAACGGGAAATTTAGAGTTTGTCGGATATTGTGTCAAAGATTTTTGCCAGAATTCCTATTTTATCGGCGAGGAACTGACCGGTCTGGAATCCGAAATTGGTAGCTACAGCCATACCCTGGAAAGCCTCCAGCAAACGACCTCCCTCGGCTACTGCCAGATCTTCTGGCAAGTGACGTTGAATCTACTGGGGAAATCCGAACATCCCTGCCTGTTGCGAGGAACAGCCTTCGATGAAGAGGCAGCTCTGCCTGCCCTCCTGGAAGCCAATAACCTGAATGGGCTGCATTACTTCTATTTGCATAAGCTAATTCTCTCCTACCTGTTCGGCGATTATGTCCAGGCGATCGACCTGCAAGCCAAGGCCGAGCAATATCTGACTGGGGGAACGGGGTTTGCCTCGGTGCCGATGTTTTACTTCTATGATTCGTTAACGGTGCTGGCTGTGGCTGCACCTGACCCATCGGGCCAGAGCGAGGGACTGAAGCGAGTTGCGGATAATCAGGCCAAACTGCAGAAATGGGCTCACCATGCTCCAATGAATCATAGCCACAAATATGATCTGGTGGAGGCTGAGCGCCAGCGGGTTCTGGGCGATCGGGTTGCTGCGATGGAATTGTACGATCGGGCCTATGCTCAGGCCAGGGAATTCCGCTATCTCAATGACGAGGCCCTGATTTGTGAGCTGACGGCTAAGTTCTACCTCTCCTGGGATAAGGAGACGATCGCGCAAGCTTATATGGTGAAAGCTTACCAGGCTTATGAACAGTGGGGGGCTCAGGCGAAATTAGCCGACTTAGCCCAACGGTATCCTCATCTGCTGACTGCCATGCTGAAGCCAACCGATCGCACCAGCACGTCCCCGGATCTGAATCATCAGCTCAAACTACTGACCACGATCGGGGCCTCTGAGTCGATCGGTCATACCACGAACAATTCCAGTAGCAGCATTTCTGAAGTTCTGGATCTGGCTACGGTGTTGAAAGCCTCTCAGGTCCTTTCTGGCGAAATCCAACTGGAGCACCTGCTCACCCGGTTGATGCAGGTGGTGATTGAGAATGCAGGGGCCCAAACCGGAGCCTTGATGTTGTGTCAGGGCGAGGATTTAGTGATTCAGGCCCAGGCCAAACGCAGCCCGCAGGAGGGGGAAGCCCTACAGATTACCTCCTTGCAGGCAATTCCGGTCCAGTCCAGCCCAGCTATTCCAGGATCACTAATCAATTATGTGTCCCGCACTCTAAAAACCCTGGTGATTGACGATGTTGCGACAGAGACCACCTTTGCGGATGATCCTTACATTCTGGAGCATCAGCCCAAGGCTATCCTCTGTACTCCCTTGCGGCGTCAGGGGAGACTGGTCGGCATTCTCTACCTGGAAAACAACTTAACCCGGGGAGCCTTCACCCACGATCGCCTGCAGATTCTCAAGCTCCTGACTACCCAGGCGGCCATCTCCCTGGAAAATGCCCTGCTCTACGAGAATCTGGCCGAGGCCAAGGATCGTCTGGAGGATTATAATTCTACCCTGGAGCAAAGAGTGGCTGAGCGCACCCAGGCCCTGAATCAAAAAACCCGGCATCTGGAACAGGCGATGCAGGAATTGCAGCGCACCCAGACCCAACTCGTTCAAGCCGAGAAAATGTCCAGTTTGGGGCAACTGGTGGCCGGTATCGCCCACGAGATTAACAACCCGATCAACTTCATTCACGGCAATCTGGTGCATACCAGCAGATATGTTCAGGATCTGTTCGAGGTGATTTCGGCATATCAGCAGGAGTATCCTGACCCCAATCCCAAGATTGCTGCCGTGATCCAGCAGGTTGATCTGGACTTTGCCATAGAGGATCTGCCCAAGTTGATCCATTCGATGAATACGGGCAGCGATCGGATTCGAGACATTGTGCTGGGTTTACGCAATTTCTCCCGACTGGATGAGGCCGAAATGAAGCCTGTGGATATCCACGAAGGAATTGACAGTGCGCTAATGATCTTGCAACATCGGCTCAAAACCAAGCCCGATAGCCCCAATATCGAAATCATTAAAGAATATGCCGATCTGCCCCTGGTGGAGTGCTACGCTGGGCAGCTCAATCAGGTCTTCATGAACATTCTGAGT
This sequence comes from Leptolyngbya sp. 'hensonii', assembly GCF_001939115.1. Taxonomy (GTDB): domain Bacteria; phylum Cyanobacteriota; class Cyanobacteriia. The sequence continues at coordinate 12,524 of NZ_MQTZ01000065.1, forward strand.
AATGCAATTGATGCGTTAGAAAACCAGCAAAACTGGCAAGACCCTGCCGATCGGACACCTCAAATTCGCATTTCAACCCAACAGATTGCCCCCGATCGGGTGCAAGTTGAGATCGTGGACAATGGTCCTGGCATGACGGAAGAAGTCCGGCAAAAAATCTTTGACCCCTTCTTTACCACCAAGCCCGTGGGCAGTGGCACCGGACTGGGCCTCTCAATCAGTTATCAGATTGTGGTGGACCGGCACAAAGGCCGACTCACCTGCCAGTCCGACCCCAATCAGGGCACAACGTTTATGATTGAAGTGCCGATCACCAATTGATTGGGCAGGACCTGCAATCGATGTTACGGTGCCCGTGTGCACCAATCTACTTTACGATTGTATAGCTATCTGGCTATATTGAGGGAGTTGAGAAAATCAGCCTATCTGCCCATGGAACCCATTCGCATTTTCTACTTTTCCGATGTTCTCTGTATTTGGGCCTATATTGCCCAAGTCCGCCTGGATGAGTTGAACACAACCTTTCAAGACAAGATTGCGATCGAACAGCACTTTGTTTCTGTCTTTGGGACTGCTCGTGAAAAGTTGGAGAACCGCTGGCGCGATCGGGGAGGATTGCAGGGATACCGTGATCACGTTCAGGAAGTTGTGAAGAAGTTCAATCACATCACCGTTCACCCTGAGATCTGGACGCAGGTAACACCCGTGTCATCCACATCCTGCCATCTATTTCTCCATGCGATTCGACTCCTGGAAGTGAAGGGTTTAGTCGAGCGATCGCAACCCGTGTTTGAAAAAACAATCTGGGCCTTTCGGGAGGCATTTTTCACCCAACTGGCTGATATCTCTGACCGCAAGGTGCAATTTGAAATTGCCGAGAACCTGGGCTTGCCGATCGCCGACATCCAGGCTCAGATCGATAGTGGGGAGGCTTACGCTCAGCTATCTAAGGATTTTGACCTGGTTAAAGAACATACTGTGACGGTCAGCCCCACCCTGATTTTTAATGAAGGACGGCAGCGACTCAACGGCAATGTGGGCTACCGGGTCATGGAAGCCAACATTCGCGAGTTATTGCATAATCCTGCGGGCGAGCAATCCTGGTGCTAGAGAAGGATAGGTTACATTTGCAAATATCACGCTTAAACGCCGATGAAACACTCTACCCCAGGCTTCAATGCAGATCGACTGCGACAGATCATCACTCTTGCCGCTATTCTCGGTAGCATCGCCATCAATACCCTCTCCAACTTCTTTCCGCTTAACGGCGTTAACATTGGTGTCCTCTCCAACACCCTTTTTGCGTCTGTCCAAATTATTCCCGCCAACTATGCCTTTGCCATTTGGGGACTAATTTATCTCGGTCTCATCGCTTTCGGCTTTTATCAACTCCAACCGACTCAGCGTCAAAATCCTGGCTTACAGCGCAGTAGCTACCTGCTCGTGTTTGCTTGTCTGGCCCAATGTGCCTGGATTTATCTTTTTCTGGCCCGCCTTTTTCCCTTATCCATCATTGCCATGCTGGGGATTTTGCTGCCGCTCATGGGTATGCATCAACGCCTCGGCATTGGTCAACAACACGTCTCCCGCCAGGAACGCTGGTTGATCCACATCCCCATCAGCATTTATCTGGGCTGGATTACCGTTGCCACCGTTGTCAACGTGGCGATCGCACTCTACAGCCTCAACTGGAATGGTTGGGGCATCACTCCTCCAGTCTGGACCGTCATCATGATGATGATCAGTGCTGCCATCGCCACGCTTGTTGCCGTCCAACGCCACAACATTGCCTACACCTTAGTGATTGTCTGGGCCTTGATCGCGATCGCCATTCGTCAAATGAATACCCCTCTAATTGCTGCCACTGGTGTGGCGCTGGCGATCGGGTTGACTCTACTGAGTCTGGTAATCCAACCTAAGCCCTCCAGGAAGCTTTAGGTCGATCGGGGATCGCCCATTAATACATTGATTATTTGCACCGATTGTCAGATTTCTGGCTCAGAGCTGATACAGTTTTCACTTGCACAAATTCTTCAACTAGTGTTGCAAACAATAAATCGTCAGGAAAATTCTGACGGGTCGAAGACTCGCAAAATTTAACCCCAATCAACAACCTAGATTTTGTCTGCCCCTCAATCAATGATTGACTTACCACTAGATTACTTACAACTTATGAGGTGTATAGATTCCAGCGGTTAATAATTTACTTTAGTAATACATTTATTGTTTAAATAGACTATGATGACATTGTAAAGTCTATCAGAGGGCACCCATGACCTACACTAAGACACAAGGGAAAACCCTCAACCTGAATGAATAGAATGGCAGCGATGATAGTGAGCTGATTTCATCTGAAGTTCAAGCCAATATTAACCATAATGAGGCCCAATAGCTAATTGCAACTAAAGCAGTCTCAAAATCAGCAATCAAGCTTATTTTGATAGAGTTGCATCTCATTGCTTCAGGTTATTTAATCCACGAGCCTAAGAATAATCCCACCAATAATTTGACTTTATCAGTCAAATTGCTATTCACCTTAAGTAGAAGATAACAATGACTACATGCCATAACCCTGCTCTCTCTGAAGAACCCCGAAATAAACCAATACGCATTGTCCCTCCAATAGCCAGAGAGTCTTTGCTTAACTGGTTAGAAAGTACTGGCAGATTCAAGGCCAGTGAAAATGACGAATTTCTTCAAAATCACAAGATCCCAGAAGAACTAGATGATATTTTAGACTCAGAAATTTATGTATTGGACAGTGAGGAAGAAGAGTCAGATTGAGCATAAAAGTTGTTGCTCTAACCTGGCTTTTCAGGTTGACTGATCAAACTCCTGAAAACCCTCAAATCTCGTAGGCTGGGTTGAGGTCCGAAACCCAACGCAAAAGGCTTAACCATGTTGGGTCTCGCTCTGCTTCACCCAATCTACAGGAAAAGTTTTGTCAGTCAGTTGGCTGGTTTTTTGCATTACGGAAGGCAACTCTAATGGGTTTAGATCACCTGGATCTTATGTGTTGTAGCTAATCTTTACAAAATAATTGGAGGACTGTATGACAAAACAGCAGAAAGGCAACAGGGAATCGAAAAAGCCGAAAGCTATCTCTGAGGGAGCTAAAAAACCTAAGAAAGATCCCAAAAGACATGATGGATTATAAGCACGCTGGTTAGCAGCTCATCAGGGTTTTTGAGCTCTATATTCACGAGAAAAAATAATGGAGGTGAAGCCAATTACCTCCATTATTTCATGGCAGAGAAAGTTGAGAGCCCTATTTCCAAACGGGTACATGTCACCTTTGCCCTCACCCTAAATCCCTCTCCCAATTTGGGAGAGGGACTTTGAAATGATTCGGCTCCCCTTCGCCCTTTTTGGGAGAAGGGGCTGGGGGATGAGGGCTAGAAAGCATCACTGCAAAAGTGACATGCTCCCTTTCCAAACTGATTGGGTGTCGGTGAGAAGAATTCAATTTCTCGATCGCATACTCATGCTTAGGATAGATGCAAATTGATCATGCTGTGCTCTATATTTACTATCAATTAGGAAATGTTTTTAATATGCTAGCTCTAATTATTTTGCCCTTCAAATCAACACTTCGGTTGAGTCAGGGTTTTAGCCCACCAACCACCACAATGACCATTGATCAAAGTATGACAAGCCGGCATACTTGTCCGTGCTGTTCTTACGTTTTACTTCGTCACATCCGATTGGGAGGTTTATACTGGCGTTGTAGTCATTGTCATGAGTCGATGCCTGCCTGGTCGTAAAGAGTTGTAGAAGGCACGGAGAAGGGTTTTAGATCTCACCTCCAGATATCAAACGGATTGGTGGTGAGATAGTTCCCTGCAAATCAGAGCCAACTTAAATTACCGGAGGGATGTATGAAAACACTGCTGATCTATCCCCAGTTTCCCCAGTCCTTTTGGTCCTACGATCGCTTCATGGAAATTGCCGGATTGAAAGCCGTGATTCCGCCTCTGGGAATTATTACTATTGCCGCACTCTTACCCTCAGACTGGGACCTTCGCTTTTACGATCGTAACGTCGCTTGTGAAACGGCGGCAGATTGGGAGTGGTGCGATCTGGTGATTCTTTCAGCCATGATTGTGCAGAAGCCAGATTTCCAGGCCCTGATTCAAAAAGCTGTCCGATTGGGTAAAACAGTCGCTGTGGGCGGCCCCTATCCCACCTCTGTGCCTCAAGCTGCCCTCGAGGCTGGTGCCCATTTCCTGATTCTGGATGAAGGGGAGATGACAATTCCTCAATTCCTGGAGGCGCTTCGTCAAGGCGCAACCCAAGGGATCTTCCGCTCCATTGAGAAGCCGGATGTCAGCCAAAGCCCAAGGCCACGCTTTGACCTGCTGCGGCGGGATGCCTACTTGATGATGGCCATCCAGTTTTCCCGTGGATGTCCCTTCAATTGCGAATTTTGTGACATTATTTCCCTTTATGGCCGTAAACCCCGTACCAAAGAACCGGATCAGGCCCTGGCTGAGTTGCAAACCCTCTATGATCTGGGTTGGCGCGGCTCCCTCTTTATTGTGGATGACAACTTTATTGGCAATCAGCGGAACGTCAAACGATTCCTGCGAGCCCTGATTCCCTGGATGCAGCAACACCATTATCCGTTTAATTTTATTACCGAAGCTTCTGTCAATCTGGCCGAGGATGATGAATTGCTTCAGCTCATGGGCGAAGCAGGCTTTTATGCTGTGTTCCTGGGGATTGAAACCCCTGATCAGGATAGTCTGCAGGTGACGCGCAAAGTGCAAAACATCCGTAATCCCCTGGTGGAAGCCTGTCACAAAATCAATGAGGCAGGGTTGCTGATCTACGCCGGGTTTATTCTTGGTTTTGACGGAGAGCGATCGGGGGCAGGCGATCGTATTCAAGCCTTCATCGAACAAACTAGCATTCCTCAGCCCATGCTGGGCATTCTGCAGGCTCTACCCAACACCGCCCTTTGGGATCGCCTTAAAAAAGAGCAGCGCTTAATTGAGGACAACAGCCACCCGACCGGCGACCAGAATACCCTGATGAATTTCGTCCCAACTCGTTCCATTACAGAAATTGCCAGGGAGTATGTCGAAGGGTTCTGGACCCTGTATGAACCTCAGAACTATCTCAGACGCTGTTTCCAACAATGCCTCAAGATTCGCACTTCGAAGAGCCACAAACAAGCAGGGCAATTCTCCCCGACTCAGAGCCTGCGATTGGTTGCCCAACTCATCTGGCGTCAGGGCATCTGCCGACCTGAAATTCGAGGACAATTTTGGCATCAGCTCTGGAGCATTCTGTTAACCAAGCCGCAGCTTCTGAGTCTGTATCTGGGGTTGTGCGCTGCAGGCGAGCACTTCTGGGAGTACCGTGCCTTAGCCCGAGAGCGGATCACGCAACAACTGGGCTATGATCCGCTCCACCTCTCTATGGCTCCTGTCCCAGAACCCATGCTGATCCGGTAATACCGCCTCAGCTTATGCACAAACCCCTTCAATCACACTGACAGGCGCAGCGGTGGGAATGATCCGGTTGAGCTGAAAGCCAGCCGCCTGGAATAACTCCTGGTATTCAGCGGCAGTTCGCTCCCGGCCACCGGAAAAGATCGCCATCATGTCCACATCCAGGAATTTGCCAAAATGGGGCGTATCGCCTGGAGGAATCACCATTTCAACAATCAGGAGTCTGCCTTGTTCAGCGATCGCCTGACGAATGTTTTGGAGAATCCGAACACAGTCTGCATCACCCCAATCATGCAGAATATGGGACATCAGATAAGCATCCCCGCCAGTGGGGATGGCTGCAAAGAAACTGCCCCCCTGAATCTGACAGCGATTCAGAACCTGGGCCTGCTCCAGCAGAGGCCCGGCTCCGGCTACCACATTGGGGAGATCAAACAGAATGCCCCGCAGCATGGGATTAGCTGCCAGAATCGAGGCCAGCAGCATCCCATGGCCCCCTGCAATGTCTACCAGGGTCTGCACCCCAGAGAAATCATAGGCATCAATGACTGCCGTGTGAATGGTCTTTGCCCAACCCGTCATGGCATCATCGAAAATAGCCCCAGATTCTGGATTCTGGGTCAGATAGGTGAACGTATCCTGCACCTGGTACAGACGCTGCATGGCAGGCTGGCCAGTTTTGACAATATTCAGGATGTCGCCCCAGCAGTTCCATTGCCAGGTATCGCTGACCGTCCGGGACAAGGCCCGCAACGAGCCGGGAACATCACTCCGCAGGTATTCCGCGATCGCCGTCAGCCCAAACTGCCCAGGGGCCACTTCCGTGAAGATCCCCACACTGGCCAAGGCCCGCAGCACCCGGTATAAATGGGGTGCTTGCGCCCCACTGGCCTGGGCGAGTTCATCCACCGATCGAACTCCCCCCTGGAGCAGATCTGCAATCCCCAGAGAGGCTGCAACATAGATGGATTGGGTCACCCACATGCCCGTAATCATTTGCATCAGGGCCAAGCCCGGTGGCACTTCCCGAACCTGCTGCTGCGAGGAGAGGCGGTGCTCTGCGAAATAGGCCAGGGTTTCAGGCTTGACCCAACCCCGATCGACCCAGATCTGATCCAGAGGCACCCCCGTGTTTTCCTGGTCGGTCCTACTGGCGTCTAATTGCTCGGGGGTCAGCAACCCCGCTTCTACTAAGGTATACCCCAATTGCTGCAGGGCGATCGCCTGCCCATGGGTATGCTCGAACGACTCAGCTACTCCCTGGGGGGAATCGATGTCTAGTCTTCCAGTCATTATGGGTGGAACGCCTCCGATGACAACAGATTCTTAGGAATGAGAATTAAATAACACCGATAAACTCCTGATTGCCCTCACCCCCCTGCCCCCTCTCCCGGCGGGAGAGGGGGAGGGGTTGGGGGTTGGGGGTGAGGGCTGAAAATCTCGGAGTTATTAAATCCACGATCCTTAGCCCAAAGACCCAGCTTTTGTTGGGACGATCGTAAAACTGTCACTGAGGTATTTGCTTCCTCGCAATAGGAATGTATACTTACTATTGTGTGAGGAGTGAATAAGCGAAGAGGCCCTTGGAGTCGAAACACGGCAAGACGTCCAAGGGCCTTTTTATGTGAATTTTGCGGCTTTGCTGAATGCAAATATGAATTACCCTCATCCCCAACCCTTCTCCCGCAGGAGAAGGGAGCTAAAACGCTTGTTCCCTCTCCTTTGGGAGAGGGCTAGGGAGAGGGCTGCATAAGGCTCAAGCACGAAAATCATACTTCTATTCAGCAACGCCAATTTTGCCTGGGATTGAGATCTCCAGCTTCTCTGAGTCGTCAGCGATTTGAGCCTCCTTACCCTGTAGCCCCTTGGATGAGGGCCAATCCTTCCTGGGCAGGGGCATAGTTGGGATCGAATGAAAGAGCCAGCTTAAATGCCTCGGCGGCTCTGGCATCATCTTTCAAGTGCAGGTAAAGGAGCCCCAAATCATAGGCTGGCCAGAGGGTCATGAAGGCCCGATCGAAGGGCTCATGCTGCTGATAGGTGCCGTCCCGGCCCAGTTGTAGGCATTGCTCAAAATAAGCCGTTGCCCCCAGGGGAAATCCCAATTCCTGCAGGAGGCGACCCGCCAGATGTACCAGAGGCGGATAGGTTGGGAACCACTCTAAGCCCCGGCGGCAGACCAGGAGCGCCGTTTCAAAATCCTGCTGATGTTGCAACAGATCATCCCCGATCGCAAATAAGATCGCGGACAGGCGAGTCTTATCTCTGGGGGGCTCACCCGTCAAAAGATGGGGACTGAGGCGCTCAAAAGCTTCGGACAGACAACTTTGGGCCGCTTCCAACTGATTGCTGCGCAGGTAGGCATCGGATAGGGTCAGCAGCAGGAGCAAGGTCATCTCACCCGATAGGCGAATCCGCTCCAGCATGGGAATATCCCGCTGCAAGGTTTTCTGGTCCAGTAATCTTTCCTCATAGCCATAGTGCAAAATCTGTAGCCCCGTCAGCTCGCGGGTCCGGGCGGAGCCGACAAAACTGTCCTGATAGCGCAGGCTTTCGTGATAGCGGCCCGCATACCGGAGAGCTGGCGTATGGCGGAATAGCCGCATAGTGCTGAGGGGCGTAATCGGCTGATTGACATCGGTCAGTTGTAGCCAGTAGGCCATGGTCTCCGCCTCTGGGGCAACCTGGCTGCGCCAATCCGCCCAGTCCACCACCAGTTCTTCATCCGCATCCAGAGTCAGAATCCAATCCCCGGAGACCTGGTCGATCGCAAAATTACGCGCTGCTGCAAAATCATCGCACCAGGAAAAGAATGCCACCCTCGCCCCATACTGACGGGCGATCTCCACAGTACGATCGCTGGAACCCGTGTCCACCACCACCAGTTCATCGACATGGGGTTTCACGCTGGCCAGACAACGGGCCAGATGCTGCTGTTCATTCTTGACAATCATGCAGAAAGAGAGGGAAGAACTTGCCAGAGACCCGGGAAGAGGTGCCATAGTTGATCTGCGAATTGGGAATTATGATGATCGGAAAATCGCCATCATTTCAGAGGGGAGATCGTAATGGAAAATAAGATATCAGAAGCTGAGCTGGAGTCGATGCGGCAGCAGTTTGAGGCAGCTCCCTATCCCAAGGTTCCGCTAGAGGAATCCCCTCGACCTTACTACTATGTTTTATTCCAGAATAGCCTGGTGACTCCCTATTACCTGCGCCATCAAAAGGTGATTGACCCGGCAGGCAAAATGATTCTGGATGTGGGCTGCGGCAGTGGATATACTTCACTGGTGTTGGCTGAGGCCAACCCTGGAGCCCAGATTTATGGTGTTGATCTGTCGGAAAAGTCCGTTGAACTGGCCCGCAAACGCCTGGAGTACCACGGCTTCCAGGAGGCCCAATTTCAACCTCTCTCCATTTACGATCTCCCTGATTTGAATCTGAAGTTTGACTATATCAACTGCAGTGATGTCCTTTACCTGATTCCGGATCAGTTGCAGGGGCTGCAGGCGATGAAAGCGGTGCTGAAACCCGATGGCATCATTCGCGTGAATGTTCACAGCTACGCGAATCGGTTTTACATGTTTCAGATGCAGAGAATGTTCGAGTTTATGGGGTTGATGAATGGCCCGATCGGCAAGGAAGAAATTGACATTGCCCAATCGGTGATGGATGCCGTGAAGGACAACATCATCCTCAAATCCATGACCTGGCGGGTGCAGGATGGGGCTGAGGAGCGGATGAGGGCCAATGGCCTGTTGCAAGGAGACAAGGGATTTACGATACGTGAGGTCTTCTCCCTCTTAAATGCCTCTGACCTGGAGTTCATCAGTATGGTGGAGTGGCATAAGTGGAACCTGATGGACCTGTTCAAAGAACCCGATAATTTACCGCCCTTCCTGGCCATGAGCCTGCCGGAATGTTCGATCGAAGATCAACTCTATCTGTTTGAGCTGTTGGAACCCAAGTTCAGGCTGATCGATTTCTGGTGTGGGCATACTGGCGAAAGTTCAACGATCGGGCCTGTGGCTGAATGGACAGATGACGATTGGCGACAGGCCCAGATCCATCTGCATCCCCAATTTAAGACCCATAAATTTAAAGAAGGGCTGACCAACTGTGTCAACTTTCAGCAAATGGTTGAACTGGGGCAATACTTGCCTGGCCGCTTTGAGATGCCCATTTTCCTGGAGAGTAGTATTACCAGTTGCCTGTTGCTTCTATGGGAGGGGGGACAATCGATGGAGGCTCTGGTCAAGTACTGGCTCACGATTCGGCCCGTTGATCCCATTACCCTAAGCCCGATTCAAGAGGAGGTTGCCTTCAGTCAATTGCGCCAGTTTCTGAAGAACCTGGCCGATATCTCCTGTATCCTGCCGGAACGGGTCGGTTAGCGCTAAAACCAGAACCCCAGTTTCTTCAGGCAGATCTGATCAGAAACCGGGGTTCTGCAACAAAACCGGACTGATGAACTAGTGGGGCACCGTCACTCCTAAGACTGGACCAGTCTCAGCAGTTCTGAGGGCAGGAGCAGAGAGGGCCTGGGAGAACAGGGTCGCTGGAGATTGCTGAGCCACCAGCGGTAAGGATATGCGCGCCTGGGCAGCGATCGCCACGGTTTTTACATCGTAGGTCTGGTTGGCCAGTTTGGGGTAAAAGCCAATCCCAATAATGGGAACCAGCAAACAGGTCATGATGAAGACTTCCCTTGGCTTGGCATCCTTCAGCAGGCCCTGGGAAACCAGTTCCGCCCGCTCCGGTCCGTAGAAGACCTGCCGTAGCATGGACAGCAGATAGATGGGCGTCAGAATCAATCCTACGGCTGCCAGCAGCACAACCACCGTTTTGAACATGGGGGTGTAAGCTTCACTGGTGGTCAGCCCCAGAAAGACGGTCAGTTCACCCACAAAGCCGCACATGCCGGGCAGGGCCAGGGAGGCCAGAGAGCCTGCGGTAAACATGGCAAACAACTTGGGCATCTGACGGGCCATGCCCCCCATCTGCTCCATGTCCAGGGTGTGGGTGCGATCGTAGGCCACCCCCGTGAGGAAGAACAGGGCCGCCGCAATCAAACCGTGGGAAATCATCTGGAGCAATGCCCCACTCACCCCCAGATCGGTGAAGGACGCGATCCCAATCAGGACAAAGCCCATGTGGGAAATCGAAGAGTAGGCCATGCGGCGTTTCAAGTTGGACTGGGCGAAAGCAGTCAGGGCTGCGTAGATGATATTGACCACACCCAGAATGGCCAGAACAGGGGCAAAGTAAACATGGGCATCAGGTAGGATCTCCATGTTCATCCGCATCAGGGCATAGCCCCCCATCTTCAGCATTACGCCAGCCAGGAGCATGGAAACCGGAGCAGGAGCCTCGCTGTGGGCATCGGGTAACCAGGTATGAAGCGGGAAAATGGGCAACTTTACCCCGTAAGCAATCAACAATCCGGCGTAAACGAGCAATTGGAAAGGCAGGGAGTAGTCCTTCAGACTCAACTCCTGCAGGTTGAAGGTGAAGTGATCTCCGTAAAAAGCCATGGCCAGACCCGCAATCAGAATGAAGATGGATCCGATCGCGGTATACAGAATAAACTTTGTGGCAGCGTAGAGGCGTTTCTGGCCACCCCAGATAGCGATAAGCAGGTAAACGGGGACCAACTCAATTTCCCAGAGGAAAAAGAACATCAGCAGGTCTTGAGCCACAAAGACCCCAATCTGGGCACTGTACATGACCAGCATCAGGACGTAGAACAGTCGCCGCTTGTGGACAATCGGCCAGGCAGCCAGAATCGCCAGGGTGGTCACCAGACCCGTCAACACCACCAGAGGCATCGAGAGCCCATCCACAGCCACAGACCAGTGGAGACCCATTTGGGGGATCCAGGGGTAGGATTCGGTTAGCTGAAAGCCTGGATTTGCGAGGTCGTACTGACTCCAGAAAGCATAGATGGTTAGAACAAAGTCGAGCAGGCCAACTGTCAGGGCATATAGTCGTACAGTCTTACCCTGTTTGTCGGGAATCAGAGGGATGGGCAAAGCTGCAATCAGGGGCAGCAGAACAATTACAGTCAACCAGGGGAATTGCATACTCATGATGAGGACCTACAGAAGGGTCTTCACAAAAGACATGAAACGGGCTAAATCAAACCGTCACAAGGTTTAAAGGAAAGTCTGCCAACTGAAGAGAGATCAGGCTTTGCTGAATACAAATATGAATTACCCTCATCCCCAACCCTTCTCCCGCAGGAGAAGGGAGCTAAAACTCTTGTTCCCTCTCCTTTGGGAGAGGGCTAGGGTGAGGGCTGCATAAGGCTCAAGCACGAAAATCATACTTCTATTCAGCAACGCCAGAGATCAGACTTGGAGCGTCAAAATAACCAGTACATGCACTCGGATCGAGTAGATGCACATAGTTAACTTCTATATCTCTATGTAAATTAATGTAAATTAAACTCCCTAAGTTGTAGCAATTCTGGGGCAGGAGTGACCACTGTAATCTCGCTTATATTGCGGAATCTTTACAATTTATCCAAAAATATAGAAGTTGAACCAATTTCTACAGGGCGTTTACTCACAGATTGTGTATGCTAGCTGACCTGATGGGGAGATTTGCCCCATAAAAAGACCGGGCCTATTCACTTGCCCTGAAGCAGGATGAATAAACCCGGTCCTTAATGTTGGGGTCGATTGCGATCGGCAGAATTACAGCAGGCCGACAAAATGGAGCGGACCATGGCCTGTAATCAGCTCGATCATGAGGGCAATGAAGCCCAGCATCGCCAGACGACCATTCCAGATTTCAGCAGCGGTGGTCATGCCCAGTTGCCATTTTTCCTGAGGATAGAGCTTGACTTGCTTCTTCATCTGAGGCACCTGATCCAGCTCCAGTTTGGGAGCATTCAGGGCTTCCAGAACCATATCGGCCAGATCGGCAATGAACACCGGATGGGTATTGAGGGCCGGTACCCGCTGGAAGTTGGTAATCCCAGCTTCCTCGGCAATTTCCCGATACTCCATATCAATTTCCTGCAAGGTCTCAATGTGCTCGGAAACGAAGCTGATCGGGACAATCACCAGATCCTTAACCCCCTGCTCGGCCAGTTGTTGCAGGGCATCTTCGGTATAGGGTTGGAGCCACTCCACGGGACCGACCCGACTCTGATAGGCCAGGGTATGGGCGTTAGGGCGATTCAGGGTTCGCATGATTAATTCCGTACATTCCTCAATCTCCCGCTGATAGGGATCTCCGGCTTCCTCCACGTAACTGACGGGAACACCGTGGGCACTGAAGAAAACATGGGCCTGATTGGGATTGGGAAGTTGGTCTAACTCCTGGGCAATCAGCTGGGCCATCGCTCGCAAATAACCGGGGCGATTGTACCAGGAAGGAACAACCGTATATTCAATCTGCTCCAGGGAGGGGTCTTCCTGCCAGAGCCGTTGCAGAAGGCGAAAGCTAGAGCCACTGGTGCTGATCGAGAACTGGGGATAGAGGGGCAGAATCACGAGATTCTCGATCCGATCGCGTTTAATCCGGGCAATGGCTTCCTCAGTAAAGGGGTGCCAGTAGCGCATACCGATGTAAACCTGAGCGTCATGCCCTCGATGGCGCAGTTGATCAGCGAGAGCCTGAGCCTGCTCCTCGGTAATGCGGCGCAGAGGAGAGCCCCCGCCGATGTGCCGGTAATTCTCCTGGGACTTACGAGCTCGGGACGTGGAAATCAGCCACGCCAGAGGTCGCTGGAGCCAGGAAAAGGGCAATCGAATGATTTCCGGATCGGAAAACAGGTTGAACAGAAATGGGCGGACATCCTCAAGTTGATCCGGTCCACCCAGGTTTAATAACAAAACACCAGTACGCCCCATGAGAATTTCTGAACCCTTTCCCTTTCATAGTTGTGATTAATTTTAACAATAGTTTTTCTAGATTCCGTCAAACTTTGGAGCTAAAGATAGGAAATTTTGTCAGAAAGTTCTTTGAAGTCTGGGAGTTGCCTATTCTTACGTATCGTGTAACAATGAAAATTCATGCAATATTTTGCGGGCGATTAGCACAGTGGTAGCGCACTTCCTTCACACGGAAGGGGTCACTGGTTCGAATCCAGTATCGCCCATAGGAGGCGAAAGCCACTGAATCCCCTCAAATTAAAAAAACCGTCAATCAGGGCAGGTAACAAACTGGGTTTGGGCGATCGCCGAATGGTGTTACTGGAAAAGCTGTTTGAACGGATGGCATTGCTGAATTCCTCGATCGGCTGGTTAAGCAATGCTCCTGCTCTACCCAAAGCACTTAACCCACCCACTAGCAAGGCTTGCATAGCTGCAGTGAGGTAGGACTTTTTGAGAGATGAAAATTGCCAATCTCTTGGGTCCGTATTATGCCAGTGTAGAGTAATCAGGCTGTAGCAAGAGTTTGCTGAATTTGACAGACAGCGTTATAAAGAATAGCGGCGGCATATTCTATCTCTTCATAAGTTGTGAACTTACCAATACCAATACGTAGTACCCCACCGATTACGTCTTCAGGCAAATTGAGAGTTTGAAAGACATGGGATGGAGCCTCAACCCCAGATGAGCAGGCTGAACCAGTTGAGATAGCCAGTTGATGGCGAACCCTAGCAATAATGGCGCTATTAGGAATACCAGGAACCGAAATGTGTAAATTGCCTGCTAGACGATGCTCTACATCTCCATTGATTATCAAACCAGGAATTTTTTCCAGAAGCAAATTTTGAAGCTTGTCACGTTTGGCAGCGATCGCCCCTTCATCCTCATCCATCTCCAGCGATCGCAACCGACAAGCCTCTCCCAACCCCACGACACCTGGAACATTAAGGGTGCCTGGTCTGATTCCCTTTTGCTGCCCACCTCCAAACAGAAGCGGCTCTAATTGGTAACCCTTTCGGATTACCAATGCTCCAACTCCTTTGGGACCATAAAGCTTATGGGCAGAGATAGAAAGGAAGGTAATGCCCCACTCCTCAAACTGTATGGGAATTTTGCCCACTGCTTGGGAAGCGTCGCAAAGAAAAGGAATGTTGTAATGTTGAGCAATCTGTCCAATCTTCTGGATTGGGTATACGTTGCCAATCTCGTTGTTCGCTGCCATGACACAGAGCAGGGACAGCCCCTCGGCGCAGACTTGCTCCAAATGGTTCAGGTCAAGCCTACCTTTGGAATCTACTTGGAGATAAACTTCAAGAATGGCACGAAAGTAGCCAGAATCACGGGGGAACCGCAGAGCAGGAAGTGCCCATCCAAATGCACCGATAACTGGAAGGCTTTCTTCAAGGATGCGTGATCACGCTTGAACATGTAACTCCTGGTATTTGCCATAATTTAAACCCCTGATTTGTTGCTAAAGATATCAAAGGCTGTACTACGTTACTGTAGGCATTTGTGAGCTTCTCTAAATCCAGTAGGTCATCTTGAGTATAAATATTTAAGCCTTCAATATAGTTCTCTATTGTCTGATTCCATGCATTTTTAGCCATTTTTTCATGGCATATCAGCAAGCCTGTATGTTGTGCCTCCACAAATTTCGCCAGAAACTGAGAGGGTGGCAGGTTGTTTGACTTTGCAGAATTGATTTCAGGCGTTGTAGGAACTAAATTCCACAATTGATCATGTGCTATGAATGACCAGGGTAAGTAGTGATCCAGGGAAAACTTTTCAGGATCGATACAGCGTTTTTTATGCTGGTGAGGCACAGTAACAGCAATGAGAGAACCAGTTCCTTAAGTCGCTCGATGACACCTGGGAGAAAGCTTCATCAATAGCTTTGGCAAGTTCTGGATAACTGCGTGCCTTAATCGAACGCAGAATGCTCTTAATCTTTGAAAAGCAATTCTCGATAGGCGAAAAGTCTGGTGAGTAAGGGGGTAGGAAAATTAGCTTGGCTCCTGCATCCTCAATCAAATTTCTAACGTCTTCACCCAGATGAATA
>NZ_MQTZ01000066.1 GCF_001939115.1 Leptolyngbya sp. 'hensonii'
CGATTAGTCTGCGGGAGGTCGTGACTTACTGCAATCTCATGGGGTCAACTGATGGACTGACCTTTGAAGCCTTTATTTCCCAGAAACTTGTGCCTAAGTTATGGAAAGGTGCCTGTGTCATCCTGGATAACTGCTCTATTCATCTGGGTGAAGACGTTAGAAATTTGATTGAGGATGCAGGAGCCAAGCTAATTTTCCTACCCCCTTACTCACCAGACTTTTCGCCTATCGAGAATTGCTTTTCAAAGATTAAGAGCATTCTGCGTTCGATTAAGGCACGCAGTTATCCAGAACTTGCCAAAGCTATTGATGAAGCTTTCTCCCAGGTGTCATCGAGCGACTTAAGGAACTGGTTCTCTCATTGCTGTTACTGTGCCTCACCAGCATAAAAAACGCTGTATTCTCTTTAAAGTCGAGTGATAGAATTACTTTGACAGGGCAGAAACATTGAATTACCGTTTTACTCAATTCGTCCAGGAGATTGTCCGAAGACCTTTCTGACAGTATGCTGTTCTAGCTGCCTGATAGTAGATGATGAATCAGTTGCGCTGTTAGATATCTGCAAACATCTATGTTCGAAACCATCGATGACTGAAAGTATTGGCAATCAAAAACTATTGATGGCTGAAAATATTGGCAACTGAGGTGAGAACTAAGATAAGGCTTCATTGATAAGTTTTCATTCAGTTGTCTTGAGGTTAATGCTTCCGTTTCTGATCTTCTGCCTAGCAGAATCGTGAGGGATTTTTGATCTCTCTATGTGCCAATTCCCTACACAACACGGCTCTAAAATTTTTTGATCGAACGGTCTCCCCATCGTACTTCACGATCGAGGTCAAGGGGGAGGCTCAGGATGGTTTGGGGAGCATTCTCCAGAACATCAGATAGCTTTCCCATCAGTTCATAGTTCTTTCTGCCCATCCGATTCAAGGGGTCTGGCAGCGATCGGGCACTGCAAGCCCAATCCTCGTGAGAGGGAGTTTCTGCTCTGTATTCAGCAACCTATACGTTTCCAACATTCATAATCTCAGCCTCAGTTGTACAGAAATCTCTGTAATTTCTGCATTTCTGATCAGCTGACTACTTCTAAGGAGGACTTATGGCAGTTACGACCTTGCCTTCACCTGATTTTTCCGGTTTTTCTAAAGCGTTACTCCGAGACGCCTACTTTTTGTTGCCTCAGACTGGTGCCAGCGCTACAGATTCCGCCTCGGCAGGAACCGCGATCGCCACGGGTTACAAAACTGACGATGGCAACATCGCCTGGTTACCTGGCGATCCAGCCAATGGGAAATTGACGACCATCGCAGAGCAACTGCGGGCTGAAAAAGGATTTTCGATCGGTGTGGTCAGTACTGTTCCTTTTAACCATGCCACACCTGCCGCCTTTGTCAGCCATAATGTCAACCGCAACAATTACAAAGCCATTGCGGAGGAAATGCTCTGGACCGTCAAGCCAGATGTGGTGATTGGAGGGGGCTACGGTTCAAGCTATGTCAACGGTCTGAATTTCAGTACCCTTCCCTCAGATTACACTTTTGTCCAGCGGCAGGCTGGGGTAGATGGAGGTGCATCCCTGTATCAAGCAGCCACCTCCGTGGATGTGAACACCGGCGAGAAACTGTTCGGCCTCTTTGGTGAAGCAGGGGGAAACTTTGACTACCATGGGGTTGCGGACACCCCTGGCACCCCCACAGTCACTCGCGGCAGCATTGAAAACCCCACCCTGGCCGATTCCGTCAATTCTGCCCTGACGGTTCTGAGCAAAGATCCAGACGGGTTTTTTGTCATGTTTGAACAGGGTGACATCGACTGGTCCAACCACGCCAATGACTTTGAGAACATGATTGGGGGTGTCTGGGATCTGGATCAGGCGGTGCGAGCAGCGGAAGCCTATGTCGATCGGGCTGGAGACGGCATGACCTGGAAGAACACCCTGATGATTGTGACTGCCGACCACTCCAACAGCTATATGAAAAACCAGGAAGTTCTGGGGGCAGGCGATCTGCCAACCCAGGTAGCTGCTGGCAGTAGCAGTGCCTATGGTAGTGGTTGGAACTATCCCGATGGGGATGTCACCTATCGTTCTGGGGGCCACACCAATGAGCTGGTTACTCTGTCAGCTCGCGGTGCAGGTGCGGACCTGTTCCAAAACTATGCTGGGGATTGGTATCCCGGTACGCAGATCGTAGATAACACCCAGATCTACAGCGTCATGAAGCAGGCCGCTGACGCTGGTGTAAAACACATCATGTTGTTCATTGGGGATGGGATGAACATTGCCCATGAAACGGCAGGCAGCCGTTACCTGTACGGTAACGATCGGGGACTGGCCTGGCAGGACTGGGGCAAGTCTTGTGATGGCTGGGCAGGCTATGCCACCACCTGGGACACAACAGCTTACAACAAGTATGCCAGTACAAATGGGTTGCCCCTTTATGATCCCAATACCTTTAACCCGTTGATTGGCTATCATCCCCTGGCAGGCGGCGCTTTCGCCAGTCAAAAAGAAGGGGATATCGTGCAGGGGAATGGTATCCTGAGCGGCACTGGTAAATCTGAACTGTTCCTGGCAGGCAATGGGGCTGATTTGATCGAAGCGGCAGGTGGTAAGGACATTGTCTCTGCTGGTTCAGGGAATGATGTGGTGGATGCAGGCTTTGGAGACGACCTCCTGTTTGGCGGTTCAGGGAACGATACCCTGAATGGCGAAGCAGGCAATGACCAGTTGTTCGGCGAAGCGGGGAACGACTTCCTCGTCGGAGGCAGTGGTCATGATGTCCTGGTTGGTGGAGACGGCGATGACCTGCTGAATGGGGGACAGGGCTCCGATACCCTGGGCGGTGGTAATGGGATGGACACCTTTGTCCTGGCTCGCCGCATGGGGATGGACACCGTCCTTGACTTTATAGAGGGTACGGACAAGCTGGGGCTGTCTGGTGGTCTGACCTTCCAGCATCTGGCGATCGTGCAGGGAATTGGTAACCATGCTGGCGATACGCTGATCGGTGTGGCTCGCACAGGTGAATTGCTGGCAACCCTGACAGGGATCCAGGCCGGGTCCATTACCAGTGCGGACTTTGTTCAGGTAGTCTGATGGGCGTCTGACAGTCCCCAGAAGGTCTTGAGTTCTAGGGTGGGCATGGCCCACCCTAGGGGTTCGTCCCTGATAGGCTGCAAAATAGAATGAATAGGCCAGTATACAGAATCTTGCTCTGAGGATTCCGTAAGAGTCCTGTTCTGGAAATCTCCTGAAGTATGTCTGAGACTGTTCCGTCCCACCGCTGTCTAAGGGCACAGGCCATTACCACCGACGCCTTTCAACCCTACGGGCAGGTGATCTGGGCCAGTCAAGATGGTAGTCCCTATAGTTCTGCAGATGCCCAACTGAACTTGCAGCAGGGGATTCCCCGTTTTTATATCATGCGATTGCAACAGCGAGGTCGTCGCTTCCATCAGATCACCCGGCATCAGCGCTGTACCCAATGTCTGGGCTCCCTGGAGGGGAAAGACTGGTATCTGGGGGTTGCGCCCCCATCCCAGACGGATCATCCCGATGTGGCCGCGATCGTGGCGTTTCGCATTCCTGGTACCTGCTTCATCAAGCTGGAGGTTGGCACCTGGCATGCAGGCCCCTATTTTGATCAGGAGTTTGTGGATTTCTACAACCTGGAATTGAGCGATACCAACATCACCGATCATGATACTTGTAATTTGCTGACCCACTTTGGGGTGACATTCGAGATCGAGATGTAAGAGTCCAGAAGATTATGGGGTCAAAAAGGGACGAATGCTTTGCACGATCGGCAGGTGGTCCAATCCCTGTTCCACCAGGGTCGGAAATTGCGAGAGGATGGCAATCATTTCATGGGCAAAATTGAACCGCAGGTCTTTGCCATGATTAACCGTCAGATATTCCAGCAATTCCAGCGCATAGTCGGGATAGCCGAGAATATCGGCAATACAGGACAGTTTCAGGATGTGCTCCGGGTTTTGGCTGACGGGATGGGAGTTTTCTCCAATTGGATCTCGCAGGTAGCAGGCATCAGCCCAAAGTAATTGTCCCCGGCGAGTGGCAGATTGGATGGGGGAGCAAGCCCTCGGACGATAGCACCAAAGATCATCCGTGAGTAAGTCAAACAGGGTAAAACCCAGATTTCTCAGCCAGGGGTCGATATCTGAAAATAGTGATTGGTTGTGATAGAGCAGTGAAAACTCTACTTCTATTTGAATCCCTAAAATACTTTTTTGCAGAAGGTTGAGTGCGCCTTGAAGCACATCAAAGTCAGCTCCTTGGACATCAACCTGGAGGAAGTCAATGGTTTGGATCTGTTCAGATTGGCAAAAATGATCGAGGGTTGTCGTTTGAATGTCCGCTTTGAAGTCTAACTCCAGGCCCTGACCTATCCCATGAAAACGGCTCAGGTAGGCCTGATTAGGCGCATATAGAGAACTACAGTGGACGGCTTTAGTGACGTGAATGGTGGTTGTTTCGATCTGACCGGATAAGGCTAGGGGGTAATGTTTTTCTGTCCAAGAAATCGATTGTTCCTCTATTAAGGCATTGGCTGCATCACAGGCTGCTGCATCAGCATCAAACCCATAAAGGGTTAAATTGGGAGCCAGCGTTTCCCACTGATTCCCTTCCGTAGCCGATAGCTTTCGAGAACCGATAATAGCAACAGTGAATTGCGTTTTTTCCAGGCGCTGATGGGCTTGTAAAGTTTGGACAATCAGGGACATATGACTTATCTGATTGAGAATATCTCCATCAGGGGTTTGGCCATCCAGTTGAGCCCCACCCGAATCTGATGCTGCAGGGTGGGCATGCGGTACAGGTAGGCTAGGCGGCGGGCCACAGAGGCCAGAGGCCCATCCAGGGTAATCCCCAGGCCCGTCAGGGTAGCATTGTCAATGCCCAGGGTCATCATCTCCCCCAGAAACTGATACCGGAAGGGCAGGAGAGGTCGTTCGGTCAGGGAAGCCCAGATATTCCAACCCACGTATTCCGCTTCCTGCAGGGCCGCCTGAGCTGAAGCGGGAACCTGCTGGTCATCGGCATCTCTACAATCTACCAGATCACCCAGGGCAAACACTTCAGGTCGGTCCATGACCTGTAGGGTAGGATTGACCAGCACCTGGCCCCGTTGATTTTGCTTCAGGGGCAGATCTTTAATGACAGTGTGCATGCGATTGCCGATCGTCCAGAGCACCAGATTCACAGGAATCGAATCGACCTGACCTTTATAGCAGAGAGAAATCGTATCTGCTTCCACGCGATCAACGGTGGTCTCCAGGTCCAGCCAGATATCCCGCGCTTCCAGGGCTTTCTGGGCCGCAACGCGATTAAACTCCGGTGAGTTCCGCAAGATCCGATCGCCCTGTTCAATTAACCGAATCCGGCCCCGATCGTTCAGGCGATCGGCCAGCTTGCAAGCCAGCTCCACCCCACTGTAGCCCGCTCCCACGACCGCAATGCGAATTCGATCCAGGGCGGAATTTTCCAGGGCTCGCAGATGCTCTTGCAGGCGATAGGCATCGCTGAGGGTGCGAAAGGCGATCGCATGTTCAGCGGAACCGGGTACCCGATCCAGGGGCGTTTCCCCACCCAGGGCCAGCACCAGACGATCGTAGGTCAATTCAGCTCCTGCTTGCAGTTGGACCCGTCTGTTGGGCAGATCGATGCCTGCGATCGTGCCCTGTTGAAACCGAACCCCAGTTCCAGCCAGCAGTTCCACATAGGGGGGTGCAATTTCCCAGGTCTGGAGTTCGCCGGTTAGCAACTCGTAGAGGAGCGGAGAGAATAGGAAATGTTCTCGCTGATCGATCAGGATAATTTCTGGCTGATTGGCCTGGGTCCAGGGGAGTTCACTCAGACGCAGGGCAGTAAAGAGGCCGCCAAAGCCGCCACCGAGGATACAGATGCGAGTCGTGGATGAGGTCATGACTGGGTTGCAGGCATTGCTGAGCTGTCTCCTTAAGGATAGCAAGGTAGACTTAAAATATGGTTTATCCCGCTGCACCCTGGACATTAAAAGGCTATGGCGTCCAGTCCCTGTACTGGGTCCGCTGCGATCGCGCCCGTCCCTTCATCCCACCGGAACTCCAGCCAGTGGAAGTCTGGCCAGGGTGGACGATTGGCACAGTTTATCTGGCCCATTACGGCGCTGGCTCCACCCTGGAGTACAACGAGTTGATCGTCGTGGCGGGGATGGTGCGCCTGGGGAAACGCCTGGGAGCCTGGATTTCCCACATCTATGTGGATCACCCTGACTCAGTGGCTGGGGGGCGGGAGATCTGGGGGTTGCCGAAGGAACTGGCCCAATTCACCTGGGAATCAGGGCAATGCACCGTCAGGCAGGGCGATCGGCTGCTCTGCCGGTTGTCTTACCAACAGCCTTTTTACCTCTGGCAACAGTCCTTAAAGGTGCCTAGTTTTGGCAACCTTCAGGGCTCCTTACTCTGGTTTGAAGGGCAGGCTCAGTTTCGGCTTGGGTTAACCTGGGCCCAGTTGGAGATCCCAGAGGCAAGTCCTTTCTTTGACCTCCATCTGGGATCTCCCGTGATGACGCTTCAGATGGCCGATCTGAACCTGCTTGCCAGTCCGCCTGCGTGAGCTTCCCGGATCTCGTAGAAATTTGAAGCAAGGCAGCGAACTCATGTTCAGTTCCCTCGCGGGAGGGGTGGCCCGGAGGACTGGGATGGGTCCAGGAGGAGTCAGAGGGTAAGGGATCTCCTGGCTGCTGAATTCTGGTGCCTAAATTCTGACTTCTGAATTCCCAATCCCTCCAGGAATTCATAGCATTCTCCCTTGAATCAGATATGCTGGCTGTAAGGTCATTTCAGGAGAGGAGCCTCGTATGGAAGGGCAATCTGTACCTGTTTCCGTCAAGGTCTTTGGCATTCTCAATACAATTTTTGGCAGCTTTGGTGTTGTAACCAGTCCGTTTACCCTGCTGGCCATGCGGCGTACCGTGATGGTCTACGAACGATTTGACGCTGGCCCTCTGGTGCTGGGCTGGATTCGTCTTTCCCTACTGATTTCACCCATAATCGCCGGGGTGTTGCTGGCCACTGGGATTGGCCTGTTGATGAAAAAAGCCTGGGGCCGATCGGCAGCGGTGATCCTGGCTTATATTTCCATTGGCATCAGTATTTTCAATATCATCCTGATCTTGAGCGTGTTTGCCAAGGGTCTGGGGGGCAGTGAGAGTGCTGCAGCGGTGGGAGGCATCATTGGCGGCATTATCGGTGGCACGATCGGGCTCATTTATCCCATTCTGACGGCGATCTTTCTGACTCGCCCCGATGTGAAAGCAGCGTTGGAGCGGCGGAGTCAGGGTTAGGATGGGTGGGTTGCACTGGCAGCGTAAATCGGATAGTGGTTCCGGTTCCAATTCCGCTCTGGAGTTGAAGTTCACCCCCATGGGCCTCCACACACCGTTTAACAACAGCCAGCCCTAGGCCAGTCCCCCGGATCTGACCCACATTGCTCCCCCGATAAAAGGTTTCAAAGAGTTGGGGTTGATTTTCTGGGGGAATGCCGATGCCGTTGTCCTTGATCTGGAACATAACCACCTCTGTCTGACAATCCAGCTCGAATTGAATGACGCCCCCATCTGGTGAATACTTAATCGCATTCGAGAGCAGATTGGTGAGGATTTGCTGCAGTAAGGTTGGATCAACGCTGACAGAGTTGCAAGTGTGATTACAGCGGAAGTCGATTTGATGGGTACTACCGGCCTCAGGTTGCATCATATCGGTCAGTTCCCGACAGAATACTTCCAGATCGATCGGCACCGGCTTAACTTGAATTTTGCCCGTCTCAATGCCGCCAATTAGCAGCACTTCATCGAGCAGGTGCAACAGGTGCTCAACGGCGGTATCGATTTTCTTGAAGTACCGATCGATGGTGTCAGGGGACAGGTTCTGGCCAGCACGATGTAAAAGCTCCGCAAAGCCCTGAATGCTGGTCAGGGGAGACCGAAAATCATGGGTAATCATGGAGACAAATTCTGACTTGAGGCGATTGAGCTCTTTTTCTTGGGCCAGTGCTTTCAGGGCCTCCGTTCTTGCAGCCTCCAATTCCTGTTTGAGTCGCTGTTGGGACAGCTGAGTTTCTACTCGGACCAGGACTTCTTCAACCTGGAAAGGTTTGGTGATGTAGTCTACCCCACCCACCTGAAAGGCTCTGACCTTATCAGTGGTTTCGTCCAAAGCACTGAGAAAGATAATGGGGATGTCCTTTGTATCTTCCTGGGCTTTGAGTTGGGCACAAACATCGTAGCCATTCATGCGGGGCATATTGATGTCTAACAGGATCAAGTCCGGCAGGGTGGCCTCGATCGCCATCAATGCTGCAGCACCGTTGATCGCACTGCGAACCTCATAGCCATGCTGTACCAGTATTGTGGAAAGGAGTCGCAAATTCGACGGCGTATCATCCACAATCAGAATGTTTCCTTTAGAGGACTCGATCTGAGGTGGACACAGGGAATTACTCAGGTCCATGAAAGTTGGGCTATCCAGATCAGGAAGTGGTCTGCCGGAAAGGAGCGTAGCTCATTGATAGCTGGATGATTAGGCGGGTTGAAAAAGGCCGGATGGCTCAGAAATCCCTAGCATAGGCCCCTTAGGGGGTCCATCCCAAAATTTCCAAAAACTGACTGACGAACTGGCTTGGTTTGAAAGGTTTGGCGATGACGGCCTGGACACCCAGCGCAGCAAAACGAATTCGATCGGCAGGCTGCACCTTAGCCGTCAATAGAATCACTGGAATATGTTGGGTCGCTGGATTTTTCTGAAGCCATTGGAAAGCAGCCATCCCATCCATACCCGGCATCATTACATCCAGTAGGATAGCATTTGGTTGTTCTTGCTCAGCTTTCATCAGACCTTCCTGGCTCGATCGGGCCGTGATTACGTCAAGTCCTGCCATGATTTCCAGGGTCACCTGAGCAACTTCCCGAATGTCATCCTCGTCGTCAATCACCAAAACTCGTTTTATAGCCACAATCTACCCCACACTATTCTACTTGAACAGAGAATGAATATTCGTACCCCCTGAAGTTGGAGTCCAGTTCCAGGATATAGTCTCCATCAGTGGGTAGGGCACCTGTCCAACGGGTGTTGCGATCGTCGGGCTGGGTCAAAAGGGTCTTACCGCCAGGAAGAATCAGAAACGGGAGAGGCCCCTGTTGGGAGACCAGGGTGATGGTCTGGCCCTGGCTGGCCTGGAGTAAATAGCGGTGGCTGCCTGTACCAACGAAACGATTGGAGACCGTGGCCTGACTACGACCTGTTGGGAAATTGATCCGGGCCATCATTCGACTACAGGCATGTCGGGTCCGATCTTTGCTAATCCAACCGGCAACGGGGACTTTAATCTGGAACCAGCCATCCTGCTCCGTAACAATATCCACAAAAGTCCCATTCGGGATTTGAGCGACCACATTATTAGGAGTGACGACAGGGGCGGATCGGACATTCAATGGCGGCTGGGGATCGGCTACCTGGGCCATAGTGACGACACAACGCTCGATCTGAGTCACCGGAGTTGCTTGGGTTGAAGGTTCTGCCTGGGGTGTAGAGGGGTTGGCTGATTCTGAAGCAGGTGCTGGTGGGGATGCCTCTGCTTGGGGCGATTGGGGAGGCACAGTTGTAGTCGGTTGAGGACTGGACACAAGCGGTGTAGATGAAATCGGGCTGGCCAGATCAACGGACTGGCTGATGGGAGTAGAGGGCTTGGATGTTGCCTGAAAGACAGCATAGGAGACGCCTGTAATGGTGGCAAGAGCAATTCCTGCTCCAACGATCGCGTAATGCTTAGAGTCCATATCGGCCCTGATTCTGTAGTTGTGTCAATAGCAATGGGCAGATGCAATGGGCAGATGAGCCTATGCCTTACCCCTTCCTGGTATAACTGACATAATTTTATATCGTCAGGATTCTTACCCTATTATGGCTCCTCTGCCTCGCAAGCGATTTGGCCAGCACTGGTTGCGGAGCGATCGGACCCTGAATCAAATTGTGGCGGCGGCTGAATTGTTGCCTCAGGATAGGGTTCTGGAAATTGGTCCCGGCCAGGGCGTGTTAACCCAACGGCTGCTCTCCCTGGTTGCAGCCGTGGTGGCAGTGGAAATCGATCGAGACCTGTGCGAACGTCTGGCCAAGCAATGGGGCAGCCGGGAAAATTTTTTGTTGCTCCAGGGAGATTTTCTCACCCTGAATCTGGTGGAATTGCTGGCGGCCTTTCCTCACCTGCAACAGCCCAACAAAGTGGTTGCGAATATCCCGTACAACATTACAGGGCCAATTTTAGAGAAGGTGCTGGGGACGATCGCCCAACCTGCCCTATCTCCCTACGACACGATCGTGCTGCTCCTGCAAAAGGAAGTGGCTGAACGACTCTGTGCCCAGCCTGGTTCCAAAGCATACGGAGCCTTGTCTGTCCGGGTGCAATATCTAGCTACGGCAGAACTCATCTGCAGGGTGCCAGCAGGAGCCTTCTATCCCCCACCTAAGGTGGATTCTGCCGTAGTGCGGTTGCGCCCTCGGACCGTCCCTTGGCCGGTGAACCAGCCCCGTGATCTGGATCGACTGGTAACGGCTGGGTTTGCTACACGCCGCAAAATGTTACGGAATAGCCTCAGTCCTTTAATTGACCGTGACCAATTGAGCCACTTCCTGGAAGAATTAAAGATAAATCCTCAGGCCCGTGCTGAGGATCTGAGTCTTGCTCAGTGGATTGCGTTAACGAATGCGTTTTTACTCTCTTCTGGCAGCAGCCAAAATTAATCTCTATCTGGAAATCATTGGGGACCGCCCCGACGGATTTCATGAACTGGCGATGGTGATGCAAAGTATCGACCTAGCCGATCGGGTGGATTTGCGCTTGATTGGAACCGATACGATTCTGGTGCATTGTGATCATCCTGAAGTGCCAGCGGACCGGCGCAATCTGGCCTATCGGGCGGCTGAATTGATGGCCAACCAGTTTCCAGATGCCTTTGCCCGCTTGGGTGGTGTGGAAATTACAGTGCGCAAAAATATCCCGGTGGGGGCGGGACTGGCCGGGGGCTCCACCAATGCGGCTGCCGTCCTGGTGGGCTTGGACCTGTTGTGGCAGTTGGGTCTGACCCAGCCCGAATTGCAGGATCTGGGAGCCCAGCTTGGCTCGGATATTCCCTTCTGCGTTTCTGGTGGGACGGCTCTAGCGACGGGTCGGGGGGAATTCCTCGATCCCCTGCCGGATCTGGATGGGGCTTTTGTGGTCCTGGCAAAATATCGTAGTCTTTCCATCTCTACGGCCTGGGCTTACCAGACCTATCGCCAACAATTTGGCACGGCCTACGTCTCTAGCCACGAAGGAATCCGGGAACGTCGATCGCAGGTCCGCTCTGGCGCGATGATGGCGGCGATCGCCCAGCGGCATCCGGCCCAGATTGCTCAGCATCTTTACAATGACCTGGAACGGGTCGCTTTGCCCCAATATCCCCAGATTCAGCACCTGAAGGAACAGTTTCAATCCCGGGGCGTTTTGGGGACGATGATGTCTGGTTCGGGGCCAACGGTCTTTGCCCTGGTGGACTCTGAAGCTGAGGCACAGCGGGTGCGGAATGAAATGAGAATGGCTCTCCCTGATCCGGATCTGGAGCTGTGGGTGGCCAAATTCACAACCACCAGTATCAAAATCAATGAACCAGCATAATGCGATGCTAATTTGATAATGCTCCTGCTCAATTTCAGATCACGGTCTATGTCCGATCAACCTTCCCCGCCTGAATCTCCCCCCATGCCCAGTCCCCTCCATTGTGTCGGAGGTGCGATCGTGGCTGCCGGGATTTCCGTTGCCTTCTATAGTTTGACTAGCGCGATCGCCCAGGGCTTTGCTCACCATCCCATCCATACGGATAATCGCGTCACCCTCAACATTGCAGCGGCTGTGCGCACCTTGACCGTAGGCATGGCTGCCCTGGGAACCGGAGTTTTTGCGCTGGCCGCCCTGGGCCTTTTTGCGCTGGGCATTCAGTTATTACTTCAAAAAAAACAACAACCTGAAAATTGTGATTGAATTCACAGACTTAAGGAGCTTGGAAATGCTTCACAGTCAACAGTTACAGGCTAACGATACATAATGTGAAATATTGCTACTTTTCTTTTCACTTCTCCATACTCTTTTAATTTCGTTGCAATTTTTAATATTGCCTGCATTTTTCCCCAGGCAATTCACAGGTTTTCCCCAGGTCAGTTGGACTTTTCCCCAGGTTTTCCACAACAGTGGACGAATAAATCAGCTTTTTCAGTATTCAGTGGAAAAGGTGGGTATCAATGGGGACCCGATCAGGGATCGGTTATTTGTAAAGAGACGCAACGGAAATGGGCCTGAAACCCTGATTCCCTGGTCAGAGATTCTTCGCAGGCCGCAGATTGCAATATTTCGCATCATTGACAACCCTGCCCCCCGGTCTGCAGAATGGGGCGACCTACCTGCAAAGTTTGTCGAGGCCCTGATGAACACAACCGTCAGTATCCTGGCTGAAATTCCCGAATCTCTCCATGAGTCTCTCAAAAGCTACCTGGAAACCCATCCGGACTGGGACCAGGATCGCATCTTTACCGCTGCTCTTTCTCTCTTTTTGCTGCAAAATGGAGGGTGCGAGTCTGTTTTCGGAAAATCCCATCAACGTCAAACAGCTCGTGTTTACCTGGATGCGCTGTTCAAATACCCCGTTTAACTGAAAGATTGGAAACACGGTATGGCTTATCAATGGTTTAAGGCTTTTCATCTGATTGGGATTGTGGTCTGGTTCGCCGGGCTATTTTATCTGGTACGCCTGTTCATTTACCACGTTGAGGCTAACCAGCAGCCCGAACCCGCTCAGTCCATCCTCAAGCAGCAATATGGAGTGATGGAAAAGCGCCTTTACCACATCATCACCATGCCAGGGATGGTTGTTACCGTGGCGATGGCGATCGGCCTTCTGACGACAGAACCGCAGGTGTTGAGAGATTGGTGGATGCATGCCAAACTGGCGATCGTAGCCGCTTTAATCGCCTACCACTTCTACTGTGGCCACCTGATGAAGCAATTGAGTCAGGGACAATGCCGCTGGGGCAGTCAGCAACTGCGCGCCTTAAACGAATTGCCAACCCTGTTTCTCGTGCTGATCGTGATGCTGGCGGTGTTCAAAAATGCCCTGCCGACGGATACAACAGCCTGGACGATCGTGGCTTTGATTGGCGTTATGGCCGTGACCATCCAGCTCTATGCCCGTAAACGCAGATTAGATCAGGAACGACTTCAGGCAGAAACCGCTGGAACAGACACAAATAGCTCTGAGACTTCGATTTCAGAGGGGACTGCGGGTTAAGCAGGCGTTTGTAGTCATTGATTCACCACAGTTGAGTTAAAAGAGTTCAGAATAGGGATAGATTAACTACATCTTTCTTAACGGTGGCATGTTGACTCTTTCCCCCCAGGCTGTATTCTCCCCGAGGTCGCTGACCCAGGATGCGCTGGTCCTCAGGCAGGTCTTTCAGGCCCTTGATGCTAGCAGTTGTCCCTATTCCTACAACTTTCACATGCATACGGTCTGCTCTGATGGGCAGCTTCAGCCGGAGGAGCTGGCCAATCAGGCGATATCACTGGGGCTGAAAGGGTTCGCCGTGACCGATCACCATACAACCAGTGGGTATCGCCTCGTCCAGGCAGCTCTGACTGCCTGGGAACAAAACCATTGTGATACAGCAGTTCCCAGGCTATGGTCCGGCATTGAGGTCACGTCAGTCTTGTTGGGGGTAGAGGTCCATATTCTGGGCTACGCCTTTGATGCTGATCACCCGGCTTTGATGCCATATTTGCTGCGGCAGTCCCCTGGTTTAGAAGAAGCAGCGGCAGCTCGCGTGATTGAGGCCATTCATCAGGCGGGTGGGTTAGCCGTCCTGGCCCATCCAGCCCGGTATAAGCGATCGGCAACCGAGCTGATTCCGGCGGCAGCCAGCCTGGGAATCGATGGGGTGGAAACCTACTATGCCTACACCAATCCCAATCCCTGGAGCCCCAGCCTGCGCCAAACGGAGGAAGTTCTGCGGCTGAGTAGTACTTTCGGATTGCTGAATACCTGTGGAACTGACACCCACGGGCCTAACTTGTTGCAGCGCCTGTAGGATTATCGGCTTACATTCTGAACCTGATCCAGGGTGCGAATAGTCAAGACCTGGGGTGGGGTGGAATCAGGCGGATAGAGGAAATCAACCTGAACCAGACGACGTTCACCGGGTTGCAGGGTCAGGGTGAGTAAGGGTTCGCCTTGTTGCCCCCGTTGCTGGACCAGATGAAAATATTGGGTTTGCACAACTCCCTGATCGTCCCGGTAGCGGAACCGGACTGGCCCCCGAAAGAAAACCTGGGGTTCGGGGGGGTCAAAGAAGCGTAAGCCACCTCTGATGCGGTCCTCCTTGACGGGGGTCTGAAACATCAGCGTGACGCTCTGGGGTTGGGACGTGGGATTGTACAGCGGAATCGTCAGGCTGTATTGGATGCCATAGTTGCCATTGGCCTGGTAAGCGGTATCGGCATAGCGAGCTAGGATGCGAGCACTCTGTACCTGATTGGTCCCCAGGGTTCCTCTGGGTACGGTGCTGAGGGCGTAGGAGAAAGCCTGACCGGCTTGCGGGATCGTGAGTTTCTCCCCGATCGGTTTGTCGGTTAACCAGGTTTTCCATTCTGAACCAACGGCCACACCGGCTACGCGACCGTAAATGATGGGGCCGGTAAGCTTGCGATCGGGAGGAGAGGGAGGTAGATCCCTGGGACCGGCTAGATTAGCTGTATTCAGAAAATTTTGCCATTCTTCCAGGGTGGGCAGGCGCTCCTCTGCCGTCTCATTTTTTGGGGCATACATGGCCATGCTGGCCAGATAGACTGGGCCATTGCTGCGCAGGCGAATCAGGGTTGTACGCCCATTTGAGGTGGGTAGCATCAGACCGGCGGGAAGGGGCAGGTTCATCAGCATCTGATACCCGCCTGGAGGAATCTCAAAGGTTGAAGGCCAGTTTCCCTGCCGTCGTCCTCGCAGGATGTCGTTCATGGTGCGACTGCCCGGACCCGAGTAAACCCGTCCCAGGGGATCTTCGATCGCAGGGGGAAGGTTGACGAAAAGGGCATCAGGTCGGGTTAAATAGCTAGCGGCTTCCAGAACTTCAACCGTAACTGATTCAGGTCCAGGATTGTACATGATGATCCCCATGACCAGAGACCGCAGTTCTTGTGGGGTGCGGGCCCGGGAAATATGATGGGCGAAGACATCAAACCGTCCCTTAAACGCAAAATTTAAGTGAGCCTGGGGAAATAGCTTGCCCTCTGGAGAAAACGTGGAGAGCAGGATGCCTTCCGTCAGAACCACTTCCGGACTGTTACTGTTAAAAACAGGGATTTCATCCAACTGCCCCGGTAGAGGCCGAACTTGCTGCTGTTGCAGAATTTGCTTCGGATCTAAATCCTCAGGAATTTCAATCACGCCTGACGGCTTGGGTAGATCGGTTGGTTTGGGCAGATCGGTCGGAGAGGCTGGAGCCTCTATCGGGAGGATTTCTGGAGCGGGGGAAATGGGAGCAGCCTGAGCAACCACAGGCAAAACTGGCAGAAATGGGATCATGAACAGGTGTCGCTAACAGGTAACAGCCTGACGAAGGCGTTGGATCAGGGTGAGAAAATCCAGGACGATCGGTTCCAGGTTCGCTGGCGTCAGGATTGGCACATGAACAAAGATACACTGCATTCTTGTTAAATCAGCAAGCTGCAAGTAATTGAGAATCTCATAGTAAAGGTGATTACAGACATACTGGCCTGCATCATGGCTAATGTGAGTCAGCCTTAAGTCCAAGATCAGGGATTCCAGTGTAACGCTGGTGCACAAAGTTTTGCCCAGCACCG
This sequence comes from Leptolyngbya sp. 'hensonii', assembly GCF_001939115.1. Lineage (GTDB taxonomy): Bacteria > Cyanobacteriota > Cyanobacteriia. Next base: position 15,938 of record NZ_MQTZ01000066.1, read on the forward strand.
TAGCAGAAGACTCCAGGCTCAGGTGCGATCGGGTTTCTGCCATGCCACAGCAGAGAATTAGATCGGGTTGAACCTGCTGAATGGCTGCAATCACCCGCTCTGGGGCCTGCTGGAAGTGAACGGGGAGCCGTCGGAGGCAATGGACCTCTGAGATCGGCAACTCTTGCTGCAGGAGTGCCGCCAGCAAATCATCCGAGGCATTGGAGCGATGATGGGGCATCCAGACATCGAATGATGTTAGGAGCAATTTATTCGCCATAGAATAGGAATGTTCTGTCGGATGGAAACAGCATATGCCAGTTATTGCAGTCATTGACTATGACATGGGCAACCTGCACTCAGCTTGTAAGGGGCTGGAGCAGGCGGGAGCGACCCCTGAAGTAACTGACGCTGCTGTAGATATTGGGCGGGCTGATGCCGTGGTATTGCCAGGGGTGGGATCTTTCGATCCGGCAGTACAGCATCTGCGATCGCGTCACCTGGAAGCACCGATCCGACAGGCGATCGCAGATGGCAAACCCTTCCTGGGGATTTGTCTGGGACTGCAGATCTTGTTTGACCGCAGCGAAGAAGGCCAGGAGCCTGGGCTGGGGATTTTCGCGGGTACGGTCCGCCATTTTCGATCAGAACCCGGCCTCACTATTCCCCACATGGGCTGGAATCAATTGGAATTTACGCAGCCGGAAGCGGCCCTCTGGCAGAAACTACCGGTTTCTCCCTGGGTGTACTTTGTCCACTCCTACTATGTGGACCCGTTCGATCGGGCGATCATTGCGGCTACCATTACCCATGGCACCCAGACCGTCACCGCTGCAATCGCCCGATCGAACCTTATGGCTGTGCAGTTCCACCCGGAAAAATCCTCAACCGCAGGGTTACAGATTCTTTCTAACTTCGTTAGCCAGGTCAAAACCAGAGTTGCATTGTAGTCTGACGTTGCTATGCAAGGGTTAGGCTTAACTCATAATTCTGATCGCTCTAATACTCACGGATATTTTCCATTACACGCAAGCGACTCTCAATAGGGACTTCAATCGGCCTCCCCTTCCCCCAAAACGGGCTACCGTGTACGCAGATCTTTGAAAAGTTTGGCTCAAGTCAGCAGACTCGCGTGAAATTCCCTCTCGGTAGGGGTGGCCTGCAGGGCCGGGGTGGGTCTAGGAACGGGAGCAGGAGGGTTGAACCCACCCCTACCCCTCCCAGGAGGGGATTATGGGTACACAGTAGCCCAAAACGGGAGAAGGGATTGGGGGATGCAGACGCGGAGCGGCTTCCCCTGGGGTGGGAAAATCCGCAAAAGTGACATGCTTCCCAGGGATATGCCTTGTCTTGTGGATTGATCAAAGAGTTAATTATTCATGTTTGCCCAAGAGTCTGCGCCTTATTCTGTCTGTCTTTAATCTAAAGTAACGTCTCAAAAACAAGGACATTCTAGAGACTGTAGATGATTTAAGCCACCTATCATATTCAGGAAAAACATAATTTTTGAAAAAGGTTATCCAATAGTCAGTGATTTTTTCATCACTGAACTCTTGAGCGCGATTTAAACCATGTTCAATCATTGAAAAGTATAGGGTTGGATTATTTTTTAGTTCTCTGACTGCACTAATTGCCTCTTCGATAGAATGGACAATCAAAAAATCAAGTTCTGAATTTCTTATAGAAAGAAAAGCAGATTCGGGTGCCAGAATGGCAGGTACTGAGGCATGCCAGGAGTTGATTAATTTACTGGCAGGTTTATGTGAAAAGATATGTTGGTCAAAATCTCGAATCGCAATAATAACATCAATATTGCTGTAATCAGACCACTTTTCAGAGTCAAAAACTGGAATCCACCTGCATCCTAAATCTTTAAGCGCACTCACCCACTTCTCAGAAAAAAATTCTTTCGCTAAATTAGTTCTAGTACCTATAAAGGCAACATTTTCTACTAAAGAACCTCGGTTGTGAGATCTGGGTACTAGGCCAGGTTGCGACCAATGTGGAATGTAATAGGGTTTCCAAAGGGAATTTTTTCCCGTCTTATCGAGAATTGCAGAATTGTGGACAACATGTAAATGCGCTGAGGGATGAAACTCTTTGTCGCTCTTGGCGCAAATTAGCATAGCTTGGCCCAGATATGGGTATTTATTACCTAGAGTATCCCGATCAGCAATAACAATTCCTTTCTGCGGGATGTGATCTATCACTTCACAGGAAATTCCTACCTGCTTAACCTGTAAATAGGTACTCACAATCCAGGCTGTAAAACTATTGCTACATGCTTTGATCACCTCTTCTCGTTCCTGCTCGAAGAACCGATGGGTTTGTTTGTCGGGGGCATAGAAGTAGACTTTTTTTTGTGAATCAACCTGATGATCCATCATGATGTCCTGAACTCTAGCGAACTGAGTTACTATACAGTTTCCAAAGAGAGCATCCCAGTTTTGCAAGGTTGCCCTCATCCCCCAGCCCCTTCTCCCAAAGAGGGAGAAGGGGAGCCAGATTCAAAGTCCCTCTCCCCTTCTGGGAGAGGGATTTAGGGAGAGGGCTACAAAAGTGGGATGCACTCGTTTCCAAACAATATCTGGAGATTTAGTTATAATCACAAATCTGTACTAAGTAATCGGGTGAGATTAATTATAAGAAGGGGGTCTGGGGGCACGCCCCCTTCACCCCGACTCTCATCCTTAATTTAATTGTGCCGACCTACTTACCTATTACCGTGATTGGAGGACAAACTAACGCATATACGGTTCCAGGAGGCTGTTCCAACTGGCGTACTTTTTCTTGTACTCCCGTTCGCAGCGAGAAGCTCGGGACTCTGGCAAAACGCCACCTTCCACCAAGGGAGTATACTTGCTGGGATTCTTCCCATAGGCCAGACAGGCAATGTTGTAGAATCGCTGCATATCCAGAGAGTGTTCGTCCCAGAAGGGCGGTTCCTGACCAGTCTTGTTAGAACTCTCGATCAAAAACCATTGGGCTGCGGTCAGCACGGCCTGTTCCCCTTCCTCCCCCGCTTCCATCAATAAAAGGGTAGAAAACTCATCCACCGCATCTTCCTCCCGGCCCGTAATGGGCAGGTTGAAGATATCCACCAGCCCGTGGCCGGTTTCATGGAAGAACACAAATAATGTCGTATTGACGATCGCCAGCCCTAACTCTTCTTCAGTCTGAACTTGACTGGCAAAGATGTTGGCAAAATGCTCCATCAGCTCGCCGCACATGACCAGGTACTTTTTGTCGGGAACATAAAAGGCATTGGCCGTGCCGCATTCCCCAAACACAATCGTGACATCTGTGGGCAGTTTGAAGAGTTTCGTCAACTCTACCGCGATCGTTTCAAAGGCCTTGGACTCCCGAATCGCCTGGTTCAACTCCCGATACAGAGGATTGTCCACCTTGTCGTAGTAAACCGTAAATTGGCCTGCTTTGGACCGGGCGATCGCATTCTTGTCGAGGCTTTTGGAACCTGCAGCCTGGGTCGTGGCCACGCGCTGGGCCAATTCCACGACCTGTGGTGGTAGGGAGAAAGCCTGCCGGGATGGAGTTTTGGCCGGGGCTCCAGCGGTAAAGATAACCAGTAGATTGGCAATTAGGAAGCTGGCAATCGCCAATTGCAAAAATTTCAGTTGCCGCAAAACCGCAATACATCGAGTAGGTATCATCTTTATCCGTTTTATCCGTGCAGGTCTACGCTAATTTTTATCGATAGGAAGGAGCAACCGGAACTGGACGATCGTGGAGGGGAACTGGGTGATACAACGTATCCCGCTGGCGGTAGGGGCGGCCCAGGGACTGAATGGCCCCCTGTAGCTCAGCCACCGATTTGCAGGTGCCCCCAGTGGCCCCCGCCATGGTCGTGATGTGTTCTTCCATTAACGTGCCCCCAATGTCGTTGCAGCCCCAGGTCAGGGCTGCAGTGGCCCCGTTCAGGCCCAGTTTGACCCAACTGGGCTGATGATTGGGGATCCAGGCCCCGAGGAAGATACGAGCGACTGCAGTCAACAGCAGGGTATGGGATAGTATCGGTTGATCTCGCCCTACCCGATGGCGTAAGGGTTTAGGAGCATCCTGTCCGACAAAGGGAAGAATGATGAATTCTGTGATGTAGCCGGGATAGTGCTGCTCCAGTGCGTTCTGCTGCAGCGATCGCAATAGACCCAGATGGCGCATCTGCTGTTCTGGGGTTTCAATGTGACCAGAAAGCATAGTGCTGGTGGTGCAGAGGCCCGATCGATGGGCCGTCCCGACAATCTCCAGCCAAGTGGCGGTGTCGATCTTTTCCGGACAGATGATGCGTCGCACGCTATCGTCGAGCACCTCAGCCGCAGTTCCCGGCAGGGAACCCACCCCACCCTCTCGCAGGGCTGTGATGACCTCGGCATAGGTCAGGCTATCCTCCCTGGCAATAAACTGGATTTCCTGGGGAGAAAAAGCATGGAGATGCAGGGCTGGAAATTCTGATTGGATGGTCTTGAGCAACTCCAGATAGTATCCCAGGGAAGTGCCCTTCCACTTAGCCTCCGGATTCAGCCCCCCCTGCATACAGATCTCCGTAGCCCCCTGGCGAACAGCCTCAGCCGTCTTTTCCAGAATGGTGCCAAAGTCCAGCCAGTAGGCTCCGGCCTCCCCTTCATCCCGTCGAAAGGCACAGAAACTGCAATGTTGTTCGCAGATGTTGGTGAAGTTGATGTTGCGGTTAATCACATAGGTAACCGTATCGCCTGCCTGTTGGACCCGCAAGCGATCGGCCCCATCCTGGATGGCAGCGATCGCTGCCGGGTCCGTCTGATTCAGTAGCAGGACTCCTTCTGCTTCACTCAGATCGACTCCGGCCAGAGCTTTTTCCAGAACTGCATCCACGCCATCCGTGATCACTCAACCTGACCTCACAATACAGATCGACACCCTCAATTGTAGAAGGTGCTTTGCCTGCAGCGCAGAGATATATCTGACTCCTGGCTCCGATCGAATTCCCCATCCCAACTGACTTGAGTCAAAATTCCTGAAATTCCTTCCTTTGAATGTGTTTTGTGTTTACAGCTAGCTTTCACTGGAAAGACAGTCTTATCCTCCAGAATTGTCTGGTGGGTTCAGGATGGGAAACAAACAGCGACCCTGTTGCGAAGCACTATAGAATGGCACAGGATATCAACCTCTTGGGTTATTTAAGTCTGATGACAGCGCAAAGTGCGATTTAATGTTCTGCTGGTGGACTATCGCCAGCCTTGCCAACCACAAAGGGAGAAGTTCACATGTCTGCTTCAAAGACAAAATTTTTATTGCCTGCGATCGGAGCTGCGGTTGTTGTGGCAGCGGGAGTCGGGGCCTATGTTTACTTTAAGCAGGGGCCTGCAGGAGAAACCAGCCCGCTAGCCAGCGCCAAACTGGTTCCAGATGAAGCAGTCATGACGGCCTTTATTTCTGCTGATCCAAAGTCCTGGGCCGAACTGGAAAAGTTCGGTACCCTCGAAGCCCAGAAGCTGGTGCAAAAGAACATCAAGGATTTTCAGACCGAGATGTTAAACCAGACGAGTTTTAGCTTCGAAAATGATATTCAGCCCTGGCTTGGTAGCGTCATGTTTGCTTTTCTGCCCAATGACCCGGCGGCCAAAGCCAATAATCCCAATGTTTTGATGGTCGTCAGCATTCGAGACAAGTTGAAGGCGGCGAATTTCGCCCAGAAGATTAAGGCCCAGAAAGGGGCAACGGCCAAGGAACAGAGTTATAAGGGGGTCACGATCGCAGAAGTGACAGAATCCAAAGGTAGCAAGCCCTATAACTTTGCCCTCCTGGGTAGCCATCTGGTGGTTTCCGATCAGCGTCAGGCGATTGAGCAGGCGATCGATACCTTTAAGGGAGAGCCCTCCTTTGCTGGAAAGGAAGGGGTGAAGGATCTGCTAGTGAAGGGAGCAGATGTCAAGAATCCCATCGCCCAGATCTATCTGCCAGATTATGCGGCGGCCTTCCAGCAGTTCGCAGCAGCAGGGTCTAAAGCTCCCAAGCTGCCATCCTCAACCCTAAGCCAACTGAAGCAGGTCAAGTCTGCCGTAATCGGGATTGGAGTAGATGATGCAGGGCTGCGCCTCAGAGCGATCGCCCGTCTCAACCCGGAAGCCACGCCGATGGAGTACAAGCCGGTACCAGGCAAGGTCGTGGCCCAATTCCCAGCAGACAGCACGATCGCCCTCATTGGTGGTCAGGGATTGAAAACGGTCTGGACCACGCTAATCAATCAGTCTAAAACAGACCCCTCCTCCGGTCTGGTCGTAAGTTCAGTGCGCCAGCAACTGAAGACAATTAACCTGGATGCGGACCAGGAAGTCTTTGGCTGGATGGATGGAGAGTTTGCCTTTGGGGCGATCGCCTCCACCCAGGGTCTGCTCTCCAACACCGGCTTTGGCGGAGCAATGGTGATTCAGACCAACGATCGCAAGACCGCAGAAAGTACCCTGGGCAAGCTGGATACCCTGGTGAAGGGGTTTGCCGCCACGGTGGAACAGCGGGACGTGGCGGGGAAAAAGGTGACCGAGTGGAAGATCCCGACCCTATCTCCCACGGAAGCTCTGATTGCCCATGGTTGGCTGGATGATAAGTCCCTGTTTATTGCGATCGGGGGACCACTGGTGGATGTGATCGCGAGCAAGCCCCAATCTGCCCTGGATGGCAGTGCGACCTATAAAACGGTGACGGGTCCGTTACCTAAGCCCAACTCAGCCTATCTGTATCTGGACATGGATAAGATGATGGCCTTAATGACGGCAGGGCCGCTAAAGGCCCAAACAGGGACGATTCCTCCGGACACCATGGCTATCCTCACCTCCATCCAGGGTGTTGGCATGGCATCCACCCAGCCGGATAAGCTGACCAGCCAGTTTGAAATGCTGATGGCCCTCAAACCCCGGAAGTAAGGTATCTATTTACCACCCCCCTCGTCTCCTAGTGCCCAGTCTCTGCCTCCTAGCACCCAGGCTCTGCCTGGGTGCCCCTGCCCTCATCCAGCGTCGCAGCATCTGGTTCCCAGACTCTGGCTGGGAACCAGGGAGGGACCGTCCGCGTAGACCCTCCCCCTGCCCTCTCTCCTAGCGCCCAGGCTCCGCCTGGGTGCCCCTGCCTCCCAGGCTCCGTCTCCTAGCGCCCAGGCTCTGCCTGGGTGCCCCTGCCGTCATCCAGCGTCGAGCATTTGGTTCCCAGCCAGAGTCTGGGAACCAGGGACCCGAGGGACCGTCCGCGTAGACCCTCCCCCTGYCCTCTCTCCTAGCGCCCAGGCTCYGCCTGGGTGCCCCTGCCTCCCAGGCTCCGTCTCCTAGCGCCCAGGCTCTGCCTGGGTGCCCCTGCCGTCATCCAGCGTCGCAGCATTTGGTTCCCAGCCAGAGTCTGGGAACCAGGGACCCGAGGGACCGTCCGCGTAGACCCTCCCCCTGYCCTCTCTCCTAGCGCCCAGGCTCCGCCTGGGTGCCCCTGCCTCCCAGGCTCCGTCTCCTAGCGCCCAGGCTCTGCCTGGGTGCCCCTGCCGTCATCCAGCGTCGCAGCATTTGGTTCCCAGCCAGAGTCTGGGAACCAGGGACCCTCCCCCTGCCCTCTCTCCTAGCGCCCAGGCTCTGCCTGGGTGCCCTTGCTGTCATCCAGCACCAGCGTCGCAGCATTTGGTTCCC